>NZ_JAALDZ010000087.1:0-2506 GCF_014145125.1 Dietzia sp. CQ4
CTGTAGCTATGCCCGGCCAGCGCCAACGTCATGATGGCCTTGTAATCGGCCACATCAGCCTCCTCAAATAGGAAGAAGCGGCGCCGAGTGCGCCGCCTCACCCCGAGCAGACCACCCCGGCGGGCCCGAGGAGTACCGAGTCGTCGGAATCGAAGTACCGGATCGCCGGACTAGGCGTACCCACTGGTCCTATCTGCCAGCTCTTCAGAAGCTGGCTAAGAACGGGCCCGTCCTATTCACTGCGCTCGAGAATTTGGTCAAGCAGTCTCCGTCCGACACTGGGATAACTACCCATTGGCCTATCGAGGCCGTTCTGGTCCAAGTAGGTCTGCAATCGAACTGGAAACTCCCATGTGCATGTGCTGCGCCAACTTGTCAACAGTTCGATGAGGCCGGATGGATTTCGATGCTGACACAATCCCTCCACGACTTGCAGATCCTGCCACGTGAGTATCCCTGGTGCAGTGAAGTGATCCGCGGAGCCATTGAGTATCGGGTGTGATCTCCGCGCCAAGTCCAGATCTGAAATAGCAGTTAATGGGAGACCCGCGTTTGGGACGATTATTATCGGGACGAACAATGTCTCCGGGCCGATTTCTGTGGAATCCCAACCGTTAAGCAGCAATTGCTTTGCAGTGGAACTGAATTGTTCAACCTTCTTGAGAATGGCCATAGCAAGATCGTTGACGTAGTGCTTTTCATCGGCCAGCCCCTGGGCGAGCTTGAAGTCGAGCCAGTGATTAGTTGCATCGAGAAGGATACAAACGTTGCCCGCGCGCAAAACCCAGTCGCACACAGAGGACGGCCCGCTGCGTTTGGCCCACTGTTCCTGCATTTGCTTTTCCTTGATAAGGGTAAAACTCTGGGGCGCCCTCTTGTGAACTCGTCGCAAGAGATAGTCCACGTTTCGCTCGAACACGTAATTCATCGCTCCACTTAACTGCTGGGCACGAGCCTCCTCTGGTCCGCCAAATCCGGAGAATGCCTGCCAGTACAACTGTGTGCCGCACAGCCGGTCAGCAACCCAATGCGGCCGGAGTATTATGTATTTTTCGTCATTCAACTTCAATACTGGAAACTGGCTGAAAATGTATCGTCGGTGCGTTAGGTTTCCGGTTTTTCGTTCTCTCGAAAGCTTGTCACGAAACTGTTGGGTCGAAAGCGCCGCGTTGTGAATTAGAAGATCCACTGCTGCGGGACAGGTAGAATCGTTCAGCAAGGATTCTCTGCTGAAGACGACAACGCCTTCCTCCCCCATGCTCCATAGTTTACGACCAAGTCGAATAAGGTCGGCTAATTCAACGCCACTCGACTTGTAGAAGGCACTCGCCGGAGTCTCCCCTATCAAGTTGTGGGGAGCGCGCGGTGGCCATTTTTTGAACCAGGTTTCAAACGTGTCCGATAGCAGGATGTCCAACGTCGTAACCGCGTTGGTCTGCAAACGGGCGAACTCCCAGAGTTTCATCCGCGATTCCAACAATTCAAGCTGGGCCTGGTCGTCCGCCAACTCTTCAAGTGCCTTCGCTAAATCGTCTGGAGAGTTAGTGCTCGGAAGGCCCAGGGAAGAGTCTTGACTACCGTTTATCGACAATGCCAATTGGAGCAAGACATCCGGACTGAATGGTAGCAGCTGATTCCTAGGTGGAGTGTCCCCTTCAATATCTGTAGTCCACTCAATAATCTCTCGCGTTAGCTGCACTAGAGTGGCGGGGGAGAACAAGCTTCGGCCCGACTTAACCAACCGGAGTACCCCCTCTGCCACCTCCCCTTCGCACAGACCTAGAAACTCAAGCTCTGTTTCCGTCACTCGACTATTCCCGAGACGTAGAGCTTGATCGTATCGAGCAAAGAGGCCACATATGGTGACTATTGTTTCCTGCAGTCCGCACTTACTGAGGGTCTCAAGCCGAGCTGCATCATCAAGAAAAGGCTCGCCCACGCAGCCCGAAGTGAGTATTTGTGGTCCGAAGTCCGCCGCGATTTCGGTTTTGACCGAGCTGGCCGACCGGCCGCTTGTCTTTCCCGGTTCACCAGACGAAGTGTGCCTGTCCGTCGACATTCGAGAGTCCTTTCAGTGCAATATCTTCGTGACCAACTTAAGGGAAAAACGGGTGCAGAGCGGAGGTCACGGCACTCTCCAGAGCGTCATCGTGCCTTACTGACCTGACTCCCGCAGGAGCGCTAGCAATATGCTTGTTCTCCCAGGTCAGGTCAGGTCAGGTCAGGTCAGGGCAGTCGGCGTCGTACGTCGAGGCGCCAAAAGGGTAGATAACGAAGGGCGAGGACGCGGCCGGCGAGGTCCGCGAGCGGATGCCGACGTTCCTGACTCCCGCGGCGTGGGACGTCTGGCTCAACCCGGAGAAGGTCGCCAAAGACGAGGCCGGCGCGCTGCTCGATCTGCTCGACGTCGAGTCACGGGCGGTCGCGTCGACCCTCCAGGCCCGTCCGGTGTCCCGGGCGGTTAACCCCGGTGATTCACGGGGATCTGCGGATCGCTGGGCGAAAA
>NZ_JAALDZ010000088.1:0-6227 GCF_014145125.1 Dietzia sp. CQ4
GGGCGGCGGCGGAGGCAATCGTGGCCGCAGCGGCGCGGCCGGTGCGTTCGGCCGCCCCGGAGGCGCGCCCCGCAGGGGCCGCAAGTCCAAGCGGCAGAAGCGTCAGGAATACGACTCGATGCGGGCCCCCGAGGTCGGCGGCGTCCGGCTCCCCGACGGTCGTGGGCAGGTCCTGCGGCTGGCACAGGGTGCCTCGCTGAGCGACTTCGCGGACAAGATCGACGTCAACCCGTCGCAGCTGGTCCAGGCGCTGTTCAACCTCGGTGAGATGGTGACGGCCACGCAGTCCGTCACCCCGGAGACCCTTCAGCTCCTCGGCGAGGAGATGGGCTTCAAGGTCCAGGTCGTCAGTCCCGAGGACGAGGACCGCGAACTGCTCGACTCGTTCGACCTGTCGTTCGGCGAGGACGAGGGCGGGGAGGACGATCTCGAGATCCGTCCCGCTGTCGTCACCGTCATGGGTCACGTCGACCACGGCAAGACCCGGTTGCTCGACAGCATCCGGTCCGCGAAGGTCGGCGAGGGCGAGGCCGGCGGCATCACCCAGCACATCGGTGCCTACCAGGTCACCGTGCCGGTCGACGATATCGACCGGACGATCACCTTCATCGACACCCCGGGTCACGAGGCGTTCACCGCCATGCGTGCCCGCGGCGCCAAGTCGACGGACATCGCGATCATCGTGGTCGCGGCGGACGACGGCGTGATGCCGCAGACGGTCGAGGCGATCAACCACGCGCAGGCGGCCGACGTGCCGATCGTCGTGGCGGTCAACAAGATCGACAAGGAGGGCGCTCAGCCCGACAAGATCCGTGGCCAGATGACCGAGTACGGGCTCGTCCCGGAGGAGTACGGCGGCGACACCATGTTCGTCGACATCTCCGCGAAGCAGGGGCTCAACATCGAGTCGCTCCTCGAGGCGGTCGTCCTCACCGCGGACGCGTCGCTGGACCTGCGGGCCAACCCGGACATGGACGCGCAGGGCGTGGCCATCGAGGCGCACCTCGACCGCGGACGCGGTCCGGTCGCCACGGTGCTCATCCAGCGCGGAACGCTGCGGGTCGGCGACTCGATCGTGGCCGGCGACGCGTACGGGCGGGTTCGTCGCATGGTGGACGAGCACGGGGAGGACGTCGTGGAGGCGACCCCGTCCCGTCCGGTCCAGGTGATCGGCCTGACCAGCGTCTGTGGCGCAGGCGACACCCTGATGGTGGTCGAGGAGGACCGCACCGCACGGCAGATCGCGGACAAGCGAAACGCGCGCAAGCGCAACGCGCTCGCCGCTCGGTCCCGCCGGCGGATCAGCCTCGAGGATCTGGATTCGCATCTCAAGGAGACGAGCCAGCTCAACCTCATCATCAAGGGCGACAACTCCGGCACGGTCGAGGCCCTCGAAGAGGCCCTCATGGGTATCGAGATCGACGACGAGGTGCAGTTGCGTGTCATCGACCGCGGTGTCGGTGCGGTCACCGAGACCAACGTCAACCTGGCGGCCGCATCCGACGCTGTGATCATCGGGTTCAACGTCCGCGCGGAGGGCAAGTCGACAGAGCTGGCCAACCGCGAGGGCGTGGACATCCGGTACTACTCGATCATCTACCAGGCGATCGACGAGATCGAGAGTGCGCTCAAGGGCATGCTCAAGCCGATCTACGAGGAGAAGAAGCTCGGTCAGGCGGAGATCCGCCAGCTGTTCCGCTCCTCCAAGCTCGGCAACATCGCGGGTTGCATGGTCCTCGACGGGATCATCCGACGCAACGCCAAGGCCCGTCTCATCCGCGACGGCAAGGTCGTCGTCGAGGAGATGACCGTCTCCTCGCTGCGCCGCGAGAAGGACGACGCGACCGAGGTCCGCGAGGGCTTCGAGTGTGGTCTGACGGTGACGTACTCCGACATCAAGATCGGCGACGTGATCGAGACCTACGAGCTCGTCGAGAAGCCGCGCGACTGACGTCGACGGCGACAACCCCGTGGGGGCAGGTTCCGTGGTCTGCGGGCCTGCCCCCACGGCATTCTGGGTATCGAGCGGCCGCCCGGCGGCCGCATCACGTCAAGGAGGATCGCCATGGCCGGAAAGGGACGGGCCGGACGGCTCGGCAAACGGATCGGGGAGATCGTCGCGACGGCGATCGAGCACGAGATCAAGGATCCGCGTCTCGAGTTCATCACCATCACCGATTCGCGCATCACGGCGGATCTGAGGGTGGCCACCCTCTACTACACGGTCCGGGGGAGGACGCTCGACGAGGAACCCGACATCGCCGACGCGGGTGAGGCCCTGGCGAACGCTCGGGGCCGGCTGCGCACGATGGTGGGTAAGCAGACGGGGGTCAAGTTCACTCCCGAGCTGACCTTCAGGCTGGATTCCGTACCGGATGCCGCGCGCCAGATGGAGGAGTTGCTCGCCAAGGCCCGCGCCCAGGACGAGGAGGTCCGCCGGGTGGCGGAGGGTGCGCGGCCCGCGGGGGACGAGGACCCCTACCGCAGGGACGACGAGGTGGGTCTACCGGAGGACGACGACCGGTGACCACCCTGGTGGACGCGGGCGGCGCGGCCGAGGTCCTCGCGCGGCACCGTGAGGTGACCGTGCTGTGCCACGTCCGCCCCGACGCCGATGCCCTCGGGAGTTCCGCGGGCCTGGCCCGTGCACTGCGGGCGGTCGGCGTCGTCGTCCACCAGTCGTTCGACCCGGGCACGGTGCCGGAGGCGCTCCGGGTTATCCCGGGTACGGAACACGTGGTGCCGATCGCCGAGGTGCCGGAGCACGACGGCCTGGTGGTGACGCTGGACTGCGCCAGCCCGGACCGGGTGGGCGACTGGGGACGGTTGGCCCGCTCGGCTACCGAGGTCCTCGTCGTGGACCATCACCGTTCCAACCCGGGATTCGGGACGCACCTGCTGTTGGATCCCGAGGCGGCCTCCACCGCGACCCTGGTACTCGACGTTCTCGAGGCCGGTCGCTACCCGGTCGACCCGGACCTCGCCACCAGCCTCTACGCGGGGCTCGTCACCGACACCGGGTCCTTCCGGTGGGGTGGGGCGGGTTCGCACGACACGGCCCGCCGACTGCTGGCGGCCGGAGCGGAGTCCCGGGAACTCGGTTTCGCGCTCCTCGACGCCCACCCGTTCTCCTGGCTCCGTGTGCTGGGGGATCTCCTGGGGACCGCCCGCCTGGACGCCGAGGCGGCAGGGGGGCGGGGCGCGGTGTGGTTGACGGTCCCGCACGACGTCGTCGCGTCGGTCGACGAGGCCGACCTCGAGTCGCTCGTGTCCCACCTGCAGGGGGTCCGGGAGGCGGAGGTGGCGGTCCTCGTCAAGGAGATCAGGCAGGGCGAGTGCGCGGTGTCGCTCCGCTCCCGCGGTGGCGACGGCGTGGACGTCTCGGCCGTGGCCTCGACGCTCGGCGGCGGTGGACACCCGGCGGCGGCCGGGTGCACCGTGAGCGGCGACCCCGGACTCGTCACGGCGAGGCTCAGTGAGCTCCTCGCCTGACCCGGGGCGCCGGTCCACCGCTCCGGACGTCGGAGTGGGTGAGATCGGGCGCCGTCTGTGGTCGATCGCGCTGCCCGTCCTGCCGGTGCTCGCGGCCGAACCGATCTACCTGCTCGTCGACGGGATCGTCGTGGGCCGGCAGGGCCCGGAGGATCTCGCGGCGCTCGGGGTCGGCGCGCTCGTCCTGTTGGTGCTCGGGACCCAGATGAACTTCCTCGCATACGGCACGACCGCCCGGGCGGCGCGACTGCACGGAGCCGGGCGACGTCCCGAGGCGGTGGCGGAGGGGGTGCAGGCGACCTGGATCGCGCTGTCGGTCGGGGTGGTCGTGGTGGCGGGCGTGCACGCGTCGCTGGGGCCCCTCACGCGCGTCCTGGCCGCGGACGCCGAGGTGGCGGCGGGCGCCGCGGACTGGCTGAGGGTGGCGGTGTGGGGTATCCCGTGCATCCTGGTCGCGTCCGCCGGACACGGGTGGATGCGGGGGGTGCAGCGGTTCAGGACGCCTCTGGTCCTGGTGGCCGCGGGGATCGGTGTCTCCACCGTCGGGTGTGTCGTGCTGGTGCCCGGTCTCGGGCCCGCGCCCGCACTGGGGTTGGTGGGGAGCGCCTGGTCCAACCTGGCGGGCCAGTTGATCATGGCCGGTGGGTTCCTCGGCGCCTTGGTGATGGAGCACCGCGGCTCCTTTCGTCCGCGGTGGACCGTGATCGCGGACCAGCTCCGTCTCGGGGTGGACCTGGTCATCCGCACCGCGTCCTTCCAGGTCACCTTCGCGGTGGCCACCACGGCCGCCGCGGCGGCGGGGGTCGACTCGCTCGCCGCGCACCACCTGGCCCAGCAGCTGTGGGCTCTGTACACCCTCGTCCTCGACTCGGTCGCGATCGCGGCGCAGTCGCTCGTCGGTGCCGCGTTGGGAGCCGGGCTGGCCGCCCACGGCCGAGCCCTGGCCCGTGCGGTGGTGGTGTGGTCCGTGGGCCTGGGTGTCGGGCTCGCGGTGGTCACGGTGCTCTTCCGCTCGCCGATGTCGACCCTCCTGTCCGGTGACACCGAGGTCGCGGGCCGACTCGTCGTGGCGTTGACCGGGATGGCGATCGTGGTGGTCCCGGCCGCCCTGGTGTTCGGGCTCGACGGGGTCCTCCTCGGCGCGGGGGACGCCGCCTACCTCCGCACCAGCACGGTGGTCGCGGCCCTCTTCGGCTTCCTCCCGGTACTCCTGGCGACGAGGCACTTCGGGTGGGGACTCGCCGGTATCTGGTGGGGGATGGGCGTGTTCGTGGCGATGCGGCTCGTCGCCGTCGTCGCTCGCGTCCGCGGCGACCGCTGGATGGTCCTGGGCGCGGAGACCCCGGCCCGTCGGGCCTCCGAGGGGGCTCCGGCGTGACGGGCCGACCGGGTCTGCGCGCGGTGTCCGACCTGCACGTCGGCCACCGGGGCAACGCGCACGTCATCGACGACATCCGGCCCGCACATCCGGGGGACTGGCTGATCGTGGCCGGAGACGTGGCGGAGAAGACCGACCACGTGGTCGGCGCGCTGGAACGCCTGGCCGACCGGTTCGAGCGGGTGATCTGGGTACCGGGGAACCACGAGTTGTGGATCGCCTCCGACGACGACGGGATCACCTCCACCACCAAGTACGACCGCCTGGTGGACGCCTGCCGCTCGATCGGGGTGGACACCCCCGAGGACCCCTACCCGCTGTGGACCGGTCCGGGAGGCCCGGCGTGGGTCGTGCCGATGTTCCTGCTCTACGACTACTCGTGGACCCGCTCACCCGGCCAGTCCCGGGCATCGGCACTCGCGGGGGCGAGGGAGCGACGGGTGGTGGCGTCCGACGAGTTCCTCATCGATCCCGCCCCGTACCCGGACGCCGCCGCCTGGTGTGCCGCCCGGCTGGTGGCCACGACCACCAGACTGGCGGCCCTGGACCCGGCGCACCCCACCGTGTTGGTGAACCACTGGCCCCTGCTGCGCGCGCCCACCGAGGTCCTGCGGCATCCCGATTTCGCACTGTGGTGCGGCACCGACCAGACAGCGGACTGGCACCGCCGCTACCGGGCCACGGCGAGCGTCTACGGGCACCTGCACATCCCGCGCACCACCGTCCATGACTCGGTCCGGTTCGAGGAGGTCTCGCTGGGGTACCCGCGCGAGTGGGCGGCCCGCGGCCGACCCGACCCACTCGCCCGTCAGATCCTCCCCGTCCCCGACCACCCCCAGGTGAGGTGGATCCGGGACCGGGACGGGTTGCCGAGGATCGCCCGGCCCGGTGAGGACGGACCCGACCTGGAGGAGGAACGGTGATCAGGGACGTACTGCCGGACGACGTGGTGGCCGTGGCGTTCGACGAACTCGGCATGACCGATTCGGCGGCGCTGGCCGCCATGTACCCCGTCGAGGTCGAGCAGATCGGCAGGGCGGTGGAGAGCCGCCGGATCGAGTTCGCCGCGGCGCGGGCCTGTGCGCGCGAGGCGATGAACCGCCTGGGCGTGCCCCCCGGGCCGATCACCCGGGGTGGCAGGGGGATGCCGGTGTGGCCCCCGGGGGTGGTGGGCACGCTCACCCACACCGGCGGTCTGCGGGCGGCGGCGGTGGCGTCGGCCGAGCGGGTCCGGTCGCTCGGACTCGACGTCGAACCACACGGGCCGCTGTCGGAGGGGGTGCTCGAGGCGGTCTCGTTGCCCGAGGAGGCGGCGTGGGTGCGCGCGGCCCGCGGGGAGGAGGGGGCGGTCCACTGG
>NZ_JAALDZ010000089.1:0-6587 GCF_014145125.1 Dietzia sp. CQ4
CCGGGGAGGCGGAGCCGGCCGGGACCGAGCGGGCGCGCGCGACGCCGGGGCCCACCCGGGAGCCGCTCGATTCGTCGCGTCGACGCAGGCTCACCGTGGTCCTGGCCGCGGCGTCCGCCGTCCTCGTCGTCGTCACCGGTCTGACCTCCTGGCAGTACGTCGAGGCCAGGGGAGATGCGGCGACCGAGCAGCGGGTCGCGGACGCGCCCGCCTCCGCGACGGACGCGGCGCGCGAGATCGTCACGCAGATGTTCACCTACGATCACCGCACGGTCGACTCGGAACTCGCGGCGGTGCGGGATCGGCTCGCCGATCCAGCACTGTCGGAGTTCGTGGAGCAATCCATGCCCACCGTCGCCTCCGCTGCCAAACAGCAGGAGGCCAGCGTCTACGCGACGGTGGCTGCCGCCGCGCCGCAGGAGGTCGTGGACGCCGATAACGTCACGGTTCTGCTCATGCTCAACCGGATGGTGTCGACGAAGGACGCGCCCGAGGCGGCGAGCTCGGCTTCCCGGCTCACCGTGTCGATGGTGCGGGTCGACGACACGTGGAGGCTCGGGGAGCTGGAAGCACTCTAAAGACGGCCGGGCCGGGGGCCCGGAACCGTCGACTCACTCGTCGGAGGTGGCGTCCAACGTCTCGAAGAACCGTCGTGCCCACGCGTGGACGTCGTTGCCCAGCACCTGACGGCGCAGCGCCCGCATCCGTCGACGACGGTCGTCCTCCGCCTCGGTGACGGCCGCCATGATGGCGTCCTTGACCCCCTCCAGGTCATGCGGATTGCACAGGTACGCCTGCCGGAGTTCGGCGGCGGCGCCGGCGAACTCGCTCAGCACCAGGGCGCCCTCGCCATCGGTGCAGGAGGCCACGTACTCCTTGGCCACGAGGTTCATCCCGTCCCGCACGGGGGTGACCAGCATGACGTCCGCGGCCACGTAGAACGCCGTGAGCTCGGACTTGGGGACGGGGCGGTGGATGTACGTCACCACGGGGTGCCCGATCTCGCCGAAACTGCCGTTGATCCGGCCCACGGACTCCTCGATCCGCGAGCGCATGATCTGGTACTGCTCGACCCTCTCGCGGCTCGGGGTGGCGAGTTGGAGCAGGGTGACGTCGGCGGTCTCGAGTCTCCCCTCCTCGAACAACTCCTCCAGCGCGCGGAGCCGGACGTCGATCCCCTTGGTGTAGTCGAGGCGGTCGACGCCCAGCAACAGGATCTCTGGTGAGCCGAGTTCAGTGCGCAGGCGTTCCGCGCGGGCGCGGGTGTCGCGGTCGCGGGCGGCGGCGTCGATGGCGGCCGAGTCGATCGAGATCGGGAACGCCCCCACCCGGACCCTGCGGTCGTCCACGCGGATCTCGGACGCCCGACCCCGGGTCGAACGCAGCCGAACGGAGGGGTGGCCGCCGAGTCGGTTGGCGAGGATCCGGAAGTTGTCGGCTCCGCCGGGCAGGTGGAAGCCCACCAGGTCGGCCCCGAGCATCCCGTCGACGATCTCCGTGCGCCACGGCAGCTGCATGAACAACTCGACGGGGGGGAACGGGATGTGGAGGAAGAACCCGATGGTCAGGTCGGGGCGCATCTCACGTAGCAGGCGGGGGACCAGCAGGAGTTGGTAGTCCTGCACCCAGACCGTGGCGTCGGTGGCGGCGGCCGCGGCGGTGGCCTCGGCGAACCGGCGGTTGATCGCGACGTAGGCGTTCCACCACTCGCGGTGGTACTCGGGGGGGACCACCACGTCGTGGAACAGCGGCCACAGCGTGCCGTTGGAGAACCCCTCGTAGTAGAGCCCGACATCCTCGGCGGACAGTGTGACCGAGTGCAGCCGGATGCCGTCGGCGTCGAAGGGCTCGGGGGCGGCGTCCGCCACGCCGGGCCAACCCACCCAGGCGCCGTGGTTGGCCTTGAGGATGGACTCCAGGGCCGTCACCAGCCCACCGGGGCTGGCCTTCCAGTGTTCCCGGCCGTCCTTGTCACGGACGAGGTCGACGGGTAGCCGATTGGCGACGACGACGAAGTCCGCACCGGCGTCCGGTGGCGTCTGCTCGGTCGCGCGCGTCATCCCCGTCCCTTCCGTGATCGCTGTGATGCGGCTAGTCGACGTCGGCAGGGTCGACCTTCTCGGGGCCGATCCCGAGCATCTCGAGCAGCATCAGGCACTCGTCGGCGTCTGCGGCGTACGAGGCCACGATCCTCTGGGCCTGATATGCGGTCTCGTCGGCGACGGGCTCGAGGTCGACGTCGAGCTCGGGCTCCTTGCTGGCCGCTGCGGCGGATGCCATGTGTGTCCTCCCGTGGTCGGTATGGGACGCAGGGCCCGTGTGGGCTCAGGCGTCCGACGTCATCTTACGTCACTGGTCGGCGGCGGCGGACCTGCGCAGATTACGCGTGACCCATTCGCCGAACACGATGCCGGCCGCCAGGGCCACCGCGATCGCCAGGGCCTGGAACATCAGTCCCACACCGATACCGGTCTGGTCACTGGTGAGGGCCGACAGTCCCCGATAGACGGACAGCCCGGGTAGGAGTGGTGTGATCCCCGCGATGGTCACGATCAGTGGCGGGACGGTCGCGATACGGGCGAGGATGCCGCCGAACAACCCCATCGCACAGGCCGCGAGCGCGGAACCCACCACCACGCCCAGCCCGGTCGTCGTGACCACCTGGAAGATGACCATCCCGATCGCCCCGACCGCCGCGGCGAGCCACGTCGCACGCACGGTGGCGTAACTGGCCACCGCGAAGCCGGCGGCCCCGACCCCCGCCGCGAAGACGGCGAGATACAGGGGCGCGTTGCCGGAGATGGTCGGGTCGATGGGGGGCGGGGACATGCCCAGCCGCGCGAACACCGCCAGGGCGATCGTGATGCCGCCGAGAACCCCTCCGGTGAGGATCATCGTCTCCACGCCGCGGCCGGCCGACGTCACGGGGAACCCGGTGATGGCGTCCTCGATCGCGCCGACGAGCGTGAGCCCCGCGAGGAGCACGATGATTCCCGCGGCGACGAGTGTGGATGGCTGGATGTCCACGAAGTTGTCGCTCAGGAACACGTAGGCCAACAGCGCCCAGGCGGCCGCGATGAACCCCCCGACGATCTGCTGGAAGAACTTCGGGAGGCGGTGGCCGTCCAGATAGCGGTTGGCGTACATCAGCGCGAACGTGGACACCATGGACAGGAGTCCGGCGAGCGGGCTGCCACCCAGTTGGATGACGACAGCGCAACCGAGCATCGCCCACCCCAGGACCGCGACCCGGAACGAGTGGGGGTGCGGGGAGGCGATGATCTGCTCGACCTCCGCCGTGGCCTGCTCGACGGTCAGTTGGCGCCGCACGATGAGGTCGATGAGCCGGGCGACACGGGTCACCCGGGTCATGTCGATCGTGCGGTAATTGACCACCCGGATGACGGAGATCGGCGGGCGACCACGTCGGCGGTTCACGCCGATGGTCAACGAGGTGAAGGTGACCTCGACGGTGGCGCCCGGCAGGCCGAACGCCGCCGCGACCGATTCCCCCTGGGCGACGGTGTCCGCCGCGCCCTCTCCGGAGGACAGGAGGATGCCGGCGATCTCCAGGGCGAGGTTCAGGACGTCGGTGACGGCGCCGTCGTCGTCCAGGTCGACCGGTGCCATCGGGGACAGGGGCGGCTCGACCGCCAGGTCCATCGTCGACTTGCGCAGACCCAGCCACGCCAGGGGGCGGGTGAACGGTGCGGGTGCGTCGCGGATCTCCACGTGGACACCGTAGTCAAGACCGCGGCGGTCGAGAGCGCGGCCCGGGGTCCGGTTAGGATGTGACCCGGACCCCGGCCGTGCCGGAGCCGTGCTGGAGTGGCGCAATTGGTAGCGCACCCGACTTGTAATCGGGCGGTTGCGAGTTCAAGTCTCGTCTCCAGCTCTCACCCGCCGCCCGGTGGAGCCGGGAGTGCACGCCACGCACGCGGGCGGTATACGTTTAGTTTTCTCAGGTTTCTGAGTAGGATGTGGCAGGTGTTCAGCGACGGCGAGGACTCCGGAGACGTGGACGGGGGCGTGGACGCTGAGTCCACCCGGCGGATCGCCGAGGCGTGGATGCGCGCGGTCACCTCATGTGACGTGGACGCCGCGCTGGCACTTTCCTCGCCGTCGATCGTCTACTCCAACGGCGGCCACCTCCGTCTCTACGAGGGGCACGACGGAGTGCGTGACATCATCGAGGATGTCGCCCGTATGTCCGGGTTCCTCGACGTGGCCGTCCTGTCGGTGGTGGCGCAAGCGGGGACCGTTGCCCTCCGGCGACTCGAGACCTACACCCTGCCCGAGGGCGGCGTGGAGATCCCGGCACTGGCCTTCGTCGATGTCGCGGACGGTGTGGTCACGCGCTGGGAGGACTACAAGGACTTGCGCACACTGAACGCGATCGCGGAGTAGACGGTGAACGGGGGCGGTCCGGTGGACCGGGAGGAGCATCAAGTCGACGCCGCCGCGGTGGTCAGGGCGCTCGTCGAAGCCAGGTTCCGGGGGGATGTGACCACGACGACCGCTCTGTGCACGCCCGACATCGTGTTGCGGATCGAGGGGTCTCATGAGGCGCGCGGGCGAGAGGGAGTGGCGCACCTGATGGAGTTCAACCGAGAGGTCGCCACCAACGTGCGTGTCGAGATTCACCGGGTCATGGCATCGGGTGACACCGTCGCGATGAGCAGGACCATGTTCCTCACCATCAACGGGCAGGCCGTCGAGCTCAGCGCGGGCGCGTTCTTCACGTTGCGTGACGGCCTGGTGCGGGAATGGAGTGACTACCTGGACATGAGCGAGGTGGCGCGCGCACTCGGGCACTGAGCCGGTCACCCGCCCGACCCGACCACCGGGGCGGCGAGTCGGGGTGGGCCGGTCAGTCCCCGGGAACGAACTCGTCGTGGCCGAGTTCCCGCAGAGCGCGACGGATCGTCGCGGCCGCCGCGTCCGACTCCTCCGCCGGGGCGTCGGGGTCCGCGCGGGACAGGTCGAAGCCGGACATGTCGTCGGCGGGGAAGACGTGGATGTGGGTGTGTGGGACCTCGAAACCCGCGATCAGATAGCCGGCCCGCGACGCCCCGAAACCCTCGACGACGGCCTCGCCGACCGCCTGGGCGACCTCGTTGAGCCGCGCCCACAGCCGGGGGTCGAGGTCGGTCCAGCGGTCGATCTCCTCTCGCGGGACGATGAGGGTGTGGCCGGCCGCGACGGGCGCGATCGTGAGGAAGGCGACCACCTCGGGGTCCTCCCAGACGAACCTGCCCGGCAGCTCACCGGAGATGATCTTGCTGAAAACGGTCGACATGCTCCCAGCCTACGTACCCGGGGCGGCCGGTTGCCGCTGATGCGCGGTGGCTCGTGGTGTAATGAGGGGTACGCCACCCGGACAACGAGCGGCGAACGGTCCTTAGAGGATGGCGGAGGGACGGCAGATGATCGAGGCAACGGCACCGACGGCAGACGACACCGTCAAGAAGAAGTCCTACCACCACGGTGACCTGCGGAACGCGATCATCCACGAGGCCACCACGCGGGCGAGGTCCTCGGGGGAGAAGGCGATCGTGCTGCGGGAGATCGCGCCGGTCATCGGGGTGTCGGCCACCGCCGCCTACCGACATTTCACCAACCGGCAGCAGCTGGTCGAGGAGGTCTCGGCCCGCGGGTTCGCCGCGATGGGTGAGCGTGTCGCCCTCCCGGGGGTCACCGGCGCGGAGTCGGCCCCGGGGCTCGCGGCCTACCTGGACCTCCGCAACGCGGGGATCGCGATCGTGGCGTTCACGGTCGCGGAGCCCGCCTGGGCGCGGATGATGATCGAGACTCTGGGGGAGTCGCCGACGGTCGGGTTCGCTGCGTCGGATGTCACCGACATCATGCAGCAGATCGTCGACCGCGGGATCGCCGCGGGGATCTTCCGTCCGGGGACGAGGATCAGGGACCAGCGCGTCCTGTGGGCGGGGATCGACGGCCTCTGTTCGCACGCGATGTTCGGGCTCAAGCCGATGGGGACCCCGGAGGCGGACCACGCGACGGCGCGCACGCTCGATCTCTGCATGACGGACATGCTCACCGCGGAGGGGCTGCGGGTCCGCGATGAGGCCACGTTGCCGGACGGGATCGCGACCGACCTGCCGAGCTGAGGTCCACCCGACGACGCCCGCACCGGCCGTGCCGGGTCACGTCGCCCGGGGGGCGCGACTACTGTGGTCGCTGTGCGAATTCTCGTGATCGGTTCCGGTGCCCGTGAGCACGCCATCCTCGTCGCCCTCGCCGCGGACCCCGCGGTGACGGAGCTCCACGCCGCGCCGGGCAACCCCGGCATGGTGCAGGCCACGTGTCACGACGCGTCGGTGACGGATCCCTCGGCGGTCTCCGCGTTGGCACGGCGGCTGGAGGTGGACCTGGTCGTCATCGGCCCCGAGGTGCCGCTGGTGGCGGGGGTGGCCGATGCCCTCCGCGCGGCCGGCGTCCCGGTGTTCGGTCCCTCGGCCGAGGCCGCCCGGATCGAGGGCTCCAAGGCCTTCGCCAAGGACGTCATGGCCGCGGCGGGGGTCCGCACGGCGCGCGCCGAGGTCGTCGACTCGCCCGCCGACCTG
>NZ_JAALDZ010000008.1:0-1530 GCF_014145125.1 Dietzia sp. CQ4
TGCCCGCCGCCCCGGTGACGGGGCGGCGGGCACACCTGGTGGGACCCGGTCCGCGAGTCTGGTCGGCCGACGCTCGGCGTCGGCCGGGGATCAGGGGTTCGGCTCGACCGTGAGCTCCTTGGTGGCCGGGTCGAAGACCAGCGTGCCGCCCTCGAAGCGCTGGGCGACCGTGCCGTCCTCGCGTCCGGCCTCACTCGAGACCGGCAGGCCGAGCGGTCCGTGCTCGAAGCCCTGGGAGGCCCAGGCGTCACCGATCACGCCCCACACCGGGTGGGTGCCCGTCTCGGGGGAGGAGTAGACCGCACCGTTCTCGTGCTTCACCAGGGACACGTTGCCGAACCTCTGGACGCCGGAGAGGACCTGTCCGAGCGGGCCGGCGAACTGCGAGGCGAGTCTGGCGAAGTCGCCGCCGATCAGATTCCCGACGGAGCCCAGGTCCCCGCCGACCGCGGCCTGCACCGAGCCGGCGTCGAACGGGATGTCGGCCAGCGTCTTCCCGCCCGTGAGGATCCGGGTCAGCGCGGCGGCGTCGAGGCGGCCACCGGACAGCACGGTCCGGAGCGCGGAGGTCACCGCGTCCTGGACACTGCCCTGGGTGACGCCCGGGATCATCGTCCCACCGGTGCCCGGCCGCGGGGTCGTCCCGGGGTTGGTGACCGGGGGAGTGGGGTTGGTCGGAGCCGGGGTCCCGCCGCCGCTCTGGGCGTAGGCCGCCGCGATGTCGCGGATCTGACCCATCCTGGCGTAGCCCGCGTCGCCGGGGCACGAGGTGTTGCCGACGTCGCGGTGGGCGAAGATGTTGGGCAACCGGACCGCGGCGCCCATGGGGTACCTGGTGAAGGACGTGCCCTCGGAGTAGTGGGTGTCGGAACCCTTGGGGTTGACCCCGGCGACCGACAGGCGCCACCCGATGATCTCGCCCATCTTGCGCACGGTGGCCTCGGGCGGGGCGACGGTCGAGTAGTCGCCCATCATCGAGATCCCCCAGGTGTTGCCGTTGAAGCCGCCGGCGTGCGCACCCTGGACGTTGCGGTTGAGGCCGCCGTGGCGGCCCTCGAAGGCCTGGCCGTACTTGTCGACCATGACGTTGTACCCGACGTCGCACCAACCCAGATTGCGTGCGTGGTAGGTGTAGATGCCCCGCACGACGCCGGCCGAGCCCTCGCGGGTGTAGTTGTTGCTGCCGGCCGTGTGGTGGACGACGGCGGCGGCGAGCGTGGGGTCGTAGGTGGCGTTGCGGCAGCGGATGGACTCGTCGGCGCCCCAGCCGGCGCGGCTGATGATCGCCGGCTGCCTGGCCGCGATGTCACCGTTCGCTCCGGTCCCGCCCTGCGCGGTGATGTCCCCGAACGCCTCCGGGTCGGGGGTCGGGGTGGCGTCGGGGGAGATCAGGACGGCGGTGACCGAGTCGGACCGCAGGTCGGTGGACTCCGCGACGGGCTTGATGTCCGCGTAGCGGGTCGGGACAGGCGGGGCGTCGGCGGAGGCGGGCCGCGCGGGGGCGGGCTCGGCCGACCGGGTGGCCGCGAC
>NZ_JAALDZ010000090.1:0-31330 GCF_014145125.1 Dietzia sp. CQ4
CGCCCTGTCCCGGTGCTCGCAGTACAACCACCATCCACCGGGCAGGATGAGCGCCAACCCGAACACGGTCATCGCCACGACCGCTGCGGCGCCGTCCGCGAGGGAGGCCCCACCCAGCACGACCAGCGCGCCCACCCCCACACCCGCCCAGGCCAGCACCGGCTTCCAGACCGGGGGCCTGAGGTAGGTCGGTTCGGTCAGGGTCGGATGCGCCGTGGACGGCAGGACGATCGGCATGGGCGGCGGTCTTTCCGGGAGGCGAGGGGGTCCTCAGAGGGACGGTGACGGCCGGGTCCGGTGCGCCACCCGGCCGTCGAGTGATGTGAACAGTACTCCGGCACGGGCCCTCGCCAAAGGTTTTCTCATAATTCGCCCGTGCGTCTCAGACCAGGGCCACCCTGTGGTTCCACGACCGCGCCGTACGCCACAGGCAGAACACCACCACCACCGCGGACGCGGCCAGGAAGCCCACGGGCATGACGTCGTCGCTCGCGGCCGCGCCGGCGGCCAACTCGCCGATGATGTCGAAACGCACGAACTCCAGCGAGCCCCCGGTGCCCATCGAGATGCCGAACGGGAGAGCGACCATCGCCAGCAGCGAGAGCAGCTGTGTCGCCACGTAGACCAGGACGAACACCACGACCGGCCCGCCGGCGCCCAGCGAGGCCAGCCGTCGCTCGTGCCCGACCGAGACCGAGAAGTAGTAGTAGACGGGCCAGATCAGGAACGACGAGAGCGCCACGAGCACTCCGGCCGCGATCATCCAGGCCGGTGCGGCCGTGGTCACCGTGGTCCACGCGTCGGACAGGACGGAGGACGACGGCGGGGTGAGCCCCGACTGGCGGGCCGCCGCCCACCACGCGAGCAGTGCCAGCACGGCGGTGAGGATCAGCGCGGCCAGAGAGGCGGCCATCGCCCACACCAGCTTGGCCCAGAAGATGACCGACCCGCGGACCGGGATGGCGTGGGTGAAGTACCCGGTCCTGCCGTAGCCGGTGCGCCAGTAATCGGCGGCCAGGGTCAACTGGACGGCCGGGACGGCCACGACCGCGGCCAGCATGCCCAGCGCCAGGCCGAGCTGGGACAGCAGCGGCCACCCGGCGGCCCCGAGCAGGCCGCCCAGGACGCCGACGAGAGCGGTCACTCCGAGAGTCGTACCGAGGGCCCCTCGTGTGCGCAGCCACTCGTGCGTGAGCAGTGTCGTCGTCATCGGTAGGTCTCCTTGAAGATCTGGTCGAGGCTGGCGGCGTGCTGGCCGCGGAGGTCGTCGGCGTCGCCCTGGAGCAGGACACGGCCGTGGCGCATCATCACCGCGGCGTCGAGGATGGGCTCGAGGTCGTGCACCAGGTGCGTGGAGATGAGCAACAAGGATTCCTCGGACAGGTTGCGGACGATGCCGTCGAGGATGAGCTGACGCGCGGCCGGGTCGACGCCCGAGATGGGCTCGTCCAGCAGGAACACCCGCGCGTCGCGGGACATGGCCAGGGCGATCTGCACCTTCTCGCGCATTCCCTTGGACATCTCCTTGAGGCGCGCGGACTCGCTCAGGCCGAAGAATCCGATGAGGTCGCGGGCCTTCTCGGTCTGGAAGTCGGCGAAGAAGTCGGCGTAGAGCCGCAGGCAGTAACTCACGCGGGCGGAGTCGGGCAGGAAGCTGGTGTCGGGCAGGAAGGAGACGATCGCCTTGGCCTCGGGGCCCGGGGCGTGGCCGTCGATCCGCACCGTGCCGGTGTAACCCGAGAGCACGCCGGCGAGGATCTTGAGGAGCGTGGTTTTGCCGCAGCCGTTCTCGCCGAGCAGTCCCACGATCTGACCGGGAGCGAGCCGGAGGTCGAGGGCGTCCAGTGCGGTGGTGGAGCCGTAGCTCATGCTGAGGCCCGTGGCCTCGACGAGTGTAGTGGCCCGGCTGGCGGTCGTGCTCACGTCAGACGCCTCCGTCGTGTGCATGGGCAGTGGTGTGGTCATGGTCGTCCCATCTCCTGTCGAGTAGTGCTCGCGCCTTGTCGTGGGTCATCCGCAGACCGCGGACCCGCCGGATGAACTCGTCGGCCGCCCCGGCGGCGAGGTCGGCGCGGACCTCGTCGATCCGGGCGTCATCGGAGGTCACGAACCTCCCGGTGGCCCGCTCGGACCGGCACAACTCGAGCCGCTCCAGCTCGGCCAGCGCGCGCTGCGCGGTATTGGGGTTGACGCCCAGATCGGCCGCCAACTCCCGGACCCCGGGCATCTTCGCGCCCGTCGGCCACTCCCCCGTCACGATGCGCCGCGAGAACTCCTCGACGAGCTGCACCCAGATCGGGGATGAGTTGTCGAACTGCATCGCCGCCCCCGTTTGTGTTGCTGTATTAGGTGCTTAATACAGTGACACCAAGGCACGGAGAAGTCAAAGTGGGGGGCGGAGCGGCGGGGCGAGGATGAGGAGGCGCGGCGGGGCGAGCGCGAGGAGGCGCGGCGCGGCGTGACAGCAAAGCAGCCGGCCGCCGCGTTGTGGATACCCCATGGGGTATGTATTCTCGGGTACGAGGCGCGGACGGCCCACACACCGCCCGCGGTCCTCTCGCCGATCCCGAAACCAGAGGAGTACGACAATGTGCCGACCCGCCACCTGCAAGACCTGTGGAAAGACGACGTGGGCCGGATGCGGCATGCACGTGGACCAGGTGATGTCCGGCGTGCCCAAGGCCCAGCGATGCCCCGGACACGCCACAGCACCCAAGGAGGGGTTCCTCGCGAAGATGTTCGGCAGGTAGCCGACCGCCGCGCCCGGATCAGTGCGCCCGGGTCACCGCGCCAGGGTCAGTGCGTGAGAGCGACCTTGACCCCGACGATGGTCGCTGCCACAACCGTGAGTGCCGCTGCACTGATGAGCCAACTCCGACTGGGCCTCTCGCCGTTGAGCCGGCCGATCACAAAGACGATGCCGCCGATCCGCACCAGGACGGTGAGCTCCGCCAGCAGGAGTGCGGTGCGGTGCTCGAGCACACCGACCCAGCCGACCGCGAGGATCAGGGACGGCAGCAGAGCCGAGCTCAGGATCGGCACCGAGTTCCGCAACTCTGCGACCTTCTCGGCCCGGGTCATGGCCTCGCCCTCCCGTACGGTGTGGCCGACCGCCTCGGCGAACGCGTGCGCGATGAAGGTCGACACCGCCGTGCCCACCACGATCGCGACGCCGACGTACTTCTCCGCCTGCACGAGCGGGACGAGCGCCGCGAGCACCAGGATGTTGCCGTAGATGTAGGCACTGATCCGGCTCGCCGCGTCGTCCCTATCCAGCGGCGCGCCCCGGGAGAGCCATGAGTTGCGCGGCAGGGAACGACCGTCCGTGTTCATGGCGACAAGCGTGACAGACCTCGGGAGTCCGGGGCACCGAGTTCACCGTCCTGCCCCGGGCCGTCGGGGGCGCGGAATACTGTGAACACGCCTGCGATTCGGCGGCCGTGGGGAGGCGACGGGTGAACTCATCAGTGGACGTGGTGGTCGTCGGCGCCGGCATCGCCGGATTGGTCGCCGCTCGCGAGTTGACCCGCACGGGCCACGAGGTGCAGGTGTTCGAAGCCCGGGACCGCGTCGGGGGCCGTCTCCTCAACGCGACTCTGCCCGGCGGTGCTCCGATCGAGGTCGGGGGTCAGTGGGTCGGCCCCACCCAACACCGCATTCTCGCGCTGATCGGCGAGTTGGGACTGCAGACCTTCCCCACCCACGTCGCGGGTCGCCACATCGCCGAGGTGGGCGGGGCCAGGTCGGACTACTCCGGCCGGATCCCCCGCCTCGATCCCGTCACCCTCGCCGACATCGCGCAGACACAGTGGCGTCTCGACCGCATGGCCGCCCGCATCCCGCTCGCGGACCCGTGGCGCGCGCCCGGCGCCGAGCGCCTGGACTCGCAGACGTTCGACACCTGGCTCAGACGCACCGCCCGCACCCCGCGGGGCCGCGCGTTCTTCCGTCTCCTCACCGAGGCCGTGTTCTCGACCGGACCCGAGGACCTGTCCGCGCTGTGGGCGGGGTTCTACATCGGGGCCGCCGGCGGACTCGACGCGCTGATCGATACCGAGGGTGGTGCTCAGCAGGACCGCGTGGTGGGCGGAGCGCAGAGGATCGCGATCGAGATGGCGCGGGAGCTCGGCGACCGCGTGATGCTGGACAGCCCGGTCACCGCGGTCGACTGGGACGCCGCGGGAGCCCGCGTCCGCACCGGCGACCACGTGGTCAGCGCGCGGCACGTGGTGATCGCGGTGCCACCGCCGCTGGCGTCGAGGATCCGCTACTCCCCCGGTCTGCCCGGCGACCGCGACCAGCTGATCCAGCGGATGCCCATGGGACGGGTGATCAAGATCAACGTCGTCTACCCCGAGCCGTTCTGGCGTGCCGACGGCTGGAGCGGTCAGGCGAACAGCGACACCCGACCGCTGGGCACCGTCTTCGACAACACTCCCCACGCCAGCACGTCGGACGGCGCCGTGCCCGGCGTCCTCGTCGGATTCCTCGAGGGCCGCCACACGGACCGGGCCTCGCGCATGACCGCCGCCGACCGACGCGCGCAGGTACTGGAGGACCTCGCCGGATACTTCGGCCCCCGGGCCCTCGGTCCCGTCGACTACATCGAGCGCGACTGGGCCGAGGAGGAGTACAGCCGCGGCTGCTACGGCGCGTTCGCCGCGCCCGGGACCCTGACCCGCTTCGGCCCCCACCTCCGCCGTCCCGTCGGCCCGATCCACTGGGCCGGCACGGAGACCGCCACCCGCTGGGCCGGATACATGGACGGGGCGGTCGAGTCGGGTCGGCGGGTGGCCGGGGAGATCGTGTGCAGCCGCTGATCCGCGCCGCCAGTCTTCGCGGTTTCGGTCCGCTGGTCAGCGAACTCGGCGGAGACCCCGATCGCCTTCTCGAGCGGTATGACATCGCGCGCGAGGTGCTCGATGACGACGACGGGCTGGTGTCGATCACCGCGCACGACCGGATGCTCGACGCGGCCGCCGCGGAACTGGGCTGCGCCGATTTCGGGCTGCGGCTGGCCGATCGCCAGGACGTCTCCATCCTCGGTCCGGTCGCCCGGGCGGTCCGCTCCAGCTCCACCGCCACCGAGGCGCTCGAGTGCGCGGCGCGGTTCCTGTTCGTCCACAGCCCCGCCCTGACGATCGGCGTCGACGACGACCCGTGGGGCAGGCGCGGCGTGATCGCGCTGACCTACCGCAAGCGGCTCTCCGAATCGCCGTACTCCCCGCAGGCCATCGAGCTGGGCCTGGGCCTGTTCCACCGGATGGCCGTTCAGCTGCTCGGGCGCAGTCCGGGTCTCCGGTCGGTCGAGCTGCCCCACGGTCCGCTGTCGCCCGTGGCCCGCTACCTGGAGTTCTTCGGCGCCGACATCAAGTTCGACCGACCCGTGGCCGCGCTGTGCGTCGAACGCCGGATCCTGGACGCCTCGTTCGACACCGCGGACGAGGAGATCCGCCTGGCCGCCCTCGAGCACCTGGCGGGGTCGTACTCCGACCCCACCCGGTCGATGTCCGGACGGGTCCGCCGGGCGGTGGCCGAGAGCCTGCCCGGGCCGGTCCCGTCCCTCGCCGAGGTGGCGGCCTCGCTGTCGATCCACCCCCGGACCCTGCAACGCCACCTCGTCGTCGAGGACACCACCTACGGTCAGGTCGTCGACGACCTGCGACGAGACCGGTCGCACCGCTTCATCACGACCACCGACCTGTCGTTCACCCAGATCGCCGACCTGGTCGGCTTCTCCGAACAGTCCACGCTCAGCCACGCCGTGCGTCGGTGGTTCGGCCTCTCCCCCGGCGGACTCCGGCGCCGGGCAAGACTGTCGCGCTGAGACAAGTTTTCTTCCCGCGGGAACCGGATCCTGAACGTAGCCACCAGAACCACGGCACCCGGAGAACCACGGCACCCGGAGAACCACGGCGCCCGTAGCAGTAGGCGCCCGTAGGAGTACAGGAGCGATGATGCTGCGCGAACACCAGTTGAGTGACCAGGAACTGCAGGAACCGTCGTCCGAGCAGATGCTCGAGCAGATCGGCGCGCGGTCGATCCCCGAGTTCGACGGCGTCCACGACGTGTGGCCCCGCGGCGAGCGCCTCCGGGCCGTGCGCGCGGCGGCCGCCGAGTACAAGAAGCGCTTCGTGCAGCAGGGGCAGGTGCGGGCCGTGCAGTCCGTGGACGTGGCCGCGGCGCCGTACCCGGTCAAGTACGCCTTCAACAACGCGGTCTCGGTCCCCAGCCTGCCCCTGATCACCATGATCAACCGGATGATCGTGGTGCAGTACGACGACTGGAACGGCCGTCCCCGCACCCTGGTGTTCGAGCCGACCGTCCCCGCCGGGTCCGCCGAGGCGCCCTTCTACGACAACCTGCAGACGCTCATCGACAAGGTCCCCGGCGGCGGCGTGGCCGTCAAGCTGCTCCTCAAGTACTTCAACGAGCCGGGTCAGGCGCTCGCCAAGGTCGGGCTCACGCCGCAGGACGTGGACTTCTGCACGTTCGACCACCTCCACGTGCAGGACCCCCGCATGATCCTCGGTTCGACCGAGGTGATCCCCGGGGACAGCGCGCCCCGCGCGCCGCTGTTCGGCGACGCCAAACTGCTGGTCCACCGGCGCGAGCTGGCCACCCTCGAGGACCTGCACCCCATGCAGTGGGCCTGGTACGTCGCCGGCGGGCTCGGAGGGGTCGACCGGTCCAAGTTCGCGGTGTTCGACGGGGACATCGAGCTCGGCCCCGGTATCGCCCTGATGTGGACCCCCGGCCACACCGACGGCAACCACTCGCTGGTCATCAACACCCCGGACGGCGTCTGGGTCTCCTCGGAGAACGGCATCTCCCTGGACAACTGGCAGCCGGAGCTCTCCCGGATCCCGGGGGTGCGGCGCTACCACGAGAAGTTCGGCCGGGAGATCTGCCCCAACGCCAACACCCTGGAGGACTCGCTGGACCAGTACGACTCCATGATCAAGGAGAAGACCATGGCGGACCGGTGTCCCGGCGACCCGCGCTGGTTGCAGATCCTGCCCTCCACCGAACTGGTCCCGTGGAAGCGTTTCTGGCCCGTCGTGCCCACCTACTGCCACGGCGGCCTCTCCTACGGTCGGATCCGGTCCGGACTGAGAAGCGAGAAGTGACGACGACGACGAGGTCGCGCAGTGCCCTCGTGACCGGGGCCGGACGCGGGCTGGGCAGGGACATCGCCCAGATGCTCGCCGACCGCGGATACCGGGTGATGGTCACGGACATCGACGCCGGGACCGCCGCCGCGGCCGCCGCCGAGATCGGAGGGGACGCCACCTGGGCGGCCGTCGACGTCCGCGATCACTCGCAGGTCGAGGCGGCCCGGGACGCGCTGCTCGCGCAGGGCGGGCGCCTCGAGGTGTGGGTCAACAACGCCGGCGTCCTGCTCACCGGGCCGGCGTGGGAGCAGACCGAGGACCAGCGGCGACTGCTCATGGAGGTCAACGCCCTCGGCGCGATCAACGGGACCGTCGCCGCGATCGACGCGATGCGCGGCCACGACCCTGGTGGCAGCGGCGGACACATCATCACCATCGCCTCGCTGGCCGGGATCTCCGCCGTGCCGGGTGAGGCCGTGTACGCCGCCTCCAAGCACGCCGTGATGGGGTTCAGCACCAGCACCGCCATCGATCTCCGGCTCGCGGGAGTGGACGACATCGCGATCTCCTGCATCTGCCCCGACGGGATCTGGACGCCGATGATCCACGACAAACTGACCGACCCCCAGGCGGCGCTGTCGTTCTCCGGATCCCTCCTCCAGTCCGGCGACGTGGTGCGCGCGGTGGGCAGGGTGCTGGACTCCCCTCGCCTGGTCACGGCCGTGCCGACGTGGCGAGGGGCGCTCGCCCGCCTGGGTGCGACCTTCCCGCGACTGGCCGTGGCGGGCCTGCCCCTCATGGCCGCACAGGGGCGCCGGACGCAACGCCGGCTGCTCGCGACACAGGAGTCCGCACGACGATGACCGCACACGTGAACGGGGCCGTCACCACCAGCGATGCGGTCACCACCAGCGACGCCGTCGTGACCCACCGCGACCCCAGCCCGCAGTCGCGCGCCCTGTACTGGGCCGCCCGCGCGACCCTGCGGCAGGTCTACCGGGTCTGGCCGCTGACCGACGCCGGGATCCGGGGGCTCGCCGCCGTGGAGCGCGGGTTCACCCGGCTCCCGCACCCGGTCGGCGTGCACGTGGACACCACCACGTTGGGCGGCGTTCCGGCGGTGACCAGCACCCCTGAGGCCATCCACCCCGAGGCCATCCACTCCGAGGCCGCCGGCCCGGACGCGATGACGGACGTGGCCGTGCTCTACCTCCACGGAGGCGCCTTTGTCTTCTGCGGCCCGAGCACCCACAGCCGGTTGTGCGGCAGCCTGGCGACGGGCCTCGGCGCTCCCGTGCACTCGGTCAGGTACCGGAAACTGCCGGAGGTCGACATCGCTGCCGTGGTGGACGACGTCTACCGCGCCTATCGCGCGCTGTCCGCCCGGCTGCCGGCAGGGCATCGGATCGTGGTGGCCGGAGACTCCGCCGGCGGCTTCCTGGCGGCCAAGCTCTGCGAGTTGGCGGCCCGCGACGGCGTCAGGCCGCCCGCAGCCCTGGTCGGGTACTCGCCGCTGTTCGACCTCGACTGCGAGCTACGCGACGGCTCGTGGTTCACCCGGGACGCCTACCAGCCGGCCAGCACCCTCCGGCGCGCGCAGCGGTTCTGGTCCAGTCGTCCCTACGAGCTGCCCGGCAGCCGGTCGATGGTCGACTGCGACCCCGCCGTGTTCCCACCGACACTGATCACCCTGGCCGCGGGCGAGCTGGTGGAGACCGCCGCACTCGCACTGACCGAGCGGCTCCACGCCGCCGGCCGGACCGTCGAGACGCACCGCTGGCACACGGCCGTGCACGCCTTCCCGGTGCTCGACGCCCTGACCCCGGAGAGCCGGCGGGCCGGGGAGATCACGGTCGAGTTCCTGCGGAGGGTGCTCGGAGGGTAGCCGCGACTCGCCGTGTCACCCCACCGTCGCGACGCCCCACGCCGAGTGGATCGCGCCGTGGATGTAGCCGACCTCGCCGGCGTCTCCGATCACCTCGACCTCCACGCCGGCCTGGCGCAGCTGGTCGGCCAGGGGCGCGGAGGCGGTGGTGCCGTCGGCGTAGATCACCATGTCGGCCGGGGCCGAGGCCGCGGCGCCCTTGCGGTCGGTCCACTGCACGTCGGACTCGGTGATCCGGGTGACCGTGACGCGGCGGTGGATCGCCACGTCATGGTCGCGCGCGTGGCGGACGGCGGTCCACCGGCGCGGCATGGCCAGGGGAAGCCCGAGCTGCTGGCCGTCATGCAGCAGGGTCACGCGCCGACCGCGCTCGGCCAGGAACTCGGCCAACTCCAGGCCGACCAGCGAACCGCCGATCACCACGACGTCCTTGCCCATCGGCAGCGCGATCCTGGTCAGCCGGCGGATGAGCGAAGGGCTCTTGGTGATGCCCGACAGGCGGCCGAGCCTGCCGATCACCCGCAGTGCCAGCCCGGCCTCGTCGGCGGTGGCCGTGCCCAGCATGGTGGCGCGCAGTGAGTCGCCGGTGTGCACGTGAGGCAGGTCCCCACCAGGGATCTGCGGCGCCGGCCGCACGGCCCCGGTGGCCACCACCACCCAGTCGGGCTGCAGGGCGCGGAGGGAGTCCGGCGTGGCCTCGGTGTTCAGGCGGACGTCGATGCCCAGGCGGTCGATCTCGGCGGCGAACCAGCGGATGAGGGGCTCGTTGTCCGGGGTGGTCAGGCTGGAGAACCACATCGTGCCGCCGAGTCGGTCGGACTTGTCCACCACGGTCACGCGATGACCACGTTCGGTCAACACGCGGGCGGCCTCCAGTCCGGCCGGACCCGCGCCCACCACCACGACGTGGGTGCGGGCCGGCGCGGGCGTGAGCGGAAGCAGCGTCTCGTTGCCCAACGCCGGGTTGACCGCACAGAAGGGGGTGTCGTCGAAGAAGTTCTCGGCCACGCAGAGGTAGCAGTTGATGCACGGGCGCACCAGCTCGGGCGTGCCGGCGGCCAGTTTGTTGGGCAGGTCCGGATCGGCGAGCAACTGCCGTCCCATGGCGGCGAAGTCCACCTTGTCGTCGTCGATCGCCTTTTCCGCGACCTCCGGCAGCATGCGGCCCACGGCGATCACCGGCACCGACACCGCCTGCTTGATGGCGGCCGCGTTGTCCAGGTACGCGCCGACGGTGTCCGGCAGGGGGCCGTCGGTGAAGTTGTCGAAGGGGTTGCGGCCCCAGCCGGTCACGTGGATGGCGTCGGCGCCCGCGCGCTCGAACATGCGTGACGCCTCTATCGCCTCCTCGAGCGTCAACCCGCCGTCCTGGCCGTACTCCTCGCCGGCCACCCGCACCAGCACCGCGAGCGTGTCCCCCACCCGCTCCTTGACCGCGGCGATGACCTCGCACGCGAGTCGCGCCCGGTTGGTGAGCGACCCGCCGTAGGCGTCGGTGCGCTGATTGTCTCGTCGGTTGAGGAACACCCCGAGGATGTAGCCGTGCGCCACGTGGATCTCGATCGCGTCCGCTCCGGCCCGGGCGACACGGTCGGCGGCATCTGCCCAGGTGGAGATGAGCCAGGCGATGTCGGGGTGGTCCATCTCCCGGTAGACCGTCTTCTTGCCACCGGTGGCCGCGCCCATCCTGCCGAGCTCGTCGGGGGTGCTGTCGGCCAGCGCGGAGTAGTCGTAGTCGTAGTCGGGCGCACTGGGCGCGATCACCGGGCGGTCGTTCGCGATGTCCACCCGCGCGACCTTGCCGTGGTGGGTGGACTGGACGCACAGCTTCGACCCCGCGGCGTGGACGGCGTCCGCCAGGGCCGTGAGCCCGGGGATGAACTTGTCGTCCGAGAGCCCCGGCTCCTTCATCGATGCGGCGCCGTGCGGGAAGGCGACCGCGCACGCGCCGGTGATGATCAGCCCGGCACCGCCGGCGGCGCGGGCGACGTAGTGGTCGATCTCCCGCTGTTCGATCTCACCGTCCTCCGAGACGTTCATGTCCATGGCCGGCAGGACGATGCGGTTGGCCGTGGACATGGGGCCGATACGCCCGGGCGACAGGAGACGAGGGAAGGAGGTGAGGGTGGTCACCCTGAGGAGAATACGCGGGGGTTGACGGGTGTCAAGAACAGGTTCTAGTTATCGCCGGGCGGGGCGACGCGCCCGTGAGGCGGTGTGTCAGGAGCCCATGCCGAACCGGGCGGCGAGGTACGGCAGCAGGCCCATGCACTCGGGCGTCAGGGCCAGACAGGACGCCTCACCCGGCCCGGGGCCGAAGAGATAGCGCAGCGGATTCTCGATCGAGCCAGAGGGAAACACGATGTCGCTCCTTACCGATTCGGGTGCGGTGCCTTACTTGGGGATCGAACCCTACCGGGTACCCGTTACGCTGCGGCGGCCTTCACGCTGGCACGGGACGCGAGTTGCTACGGTGAGCGCACTCCACCGTCGGAAGAGCGCCTCATGATCCGTCGCATCCTCGCCCAGTGCACTGTCAGCGATATCGCCCGCGCCGAGCAGTGGTACTCCCTGTTGTTCGATCGCGCCCCCGACCTGCGGCCCATGCCCGGACTCATCGAATGGCACCCGGGCGACACCTTCGGACTACAGGTGTGGTCCGAGCCCGAGCGCGCAGGCCACTCGACCGTCGTCCTCGACGAGACCGACCTCGACGCCGCCGCGGCCCGGCTGACCGCTAGCGGCATCGCCCACGATGGCCCGGTCCCGGGTGGCGGCGCACGGATCCTCCTGCTGAGCGATCCGGACGGGAACCGGGTCGTCATCACCGGGCAGTGACCCTTGGGCGCGCCGGGAACCTGGTTCCTGGTGGCGGGCTAGGCTGACCGCTCGCTGACCTGCGATGCCCTGGACCGCCCGTACAGGGCACCCCAGGTCAGCGGCGTCACGCCCGCCGCGCCCCGGCCCACCCCGGCCCGCGCACCAGGTAGCCGACCCGGTCCTTCCAGGTCTCGGATCGGAACACGTCTCGGGCGATCGCGATCCACTCGTGCGAGGCGATCCGCGCCGGGTTGAACGTGTCGATGTTGGTGGTCAGCCCATAGACGACCTTCTGCCCCTCGGGCTCGAAGGTGCCGAAAAGGCGGTCCCACAGGATGAGGATGCTGCCGTGATTCCGGTCCAGGTACTCGCGGTTGCTGCCGTGGTGCACGCGGTGGTGGGCGGGCGAGTTGAAGACCCGCTCGAACGGCCCGATCGACCGGATCACCTCGGTGTGAACCCAGAACTGGTAGATCAGGTTGATCGCGCGGGCGTCCTGCACCAGGGCCGGCCGCACCCCCAACAGCGAGAGCAGCCCGTACGGCACGTAGATCGTCAACGCCTCGGCGACCGGCTGGCGCAGGGCGGTGGAGAGGTTGTAGCGCTCGCTGGAGTGGTGCACCACGTGCATGGCCCACAGCCAGCGGCTCTCGTGATCGAAGCGGTGGTTCCAGTAGTAGATGAAGTCCCACCCCAGGATCGCCACCGCGTAGGCGAGCGGCCCCGTGCCCAGATCCAACGGGGAGAATCGGAAGAGCTTCTTGCCGGCCGTCTCGGCACTCCACAACGTCGAGACCGTCACCACCGCCGAGGCGAGCGACGTCACCGCCGACCCTCCGGTGATGCGTCGCAGCGCGGGCGGCACCTGGGCGGTCCCGGGGACGGGATCCGGGTCGGAGGTGAGGACCTCGTCGTCGTTCCCCATCGCCCGGCCTGACAGGGACGTTTGGCTTGACAGGGGTGCTCGACTCGAAAGGGATGACGACACCCTCGACGGCAACGCGCCCGCCCTGAGCAGACCGGTGGTCCGGGTGCGCCGCACCACGTCTCCCACCGTCGCTGCGGCCGCCGCCGCGAGGGACAGGCCCATCAGCGCCTTGGCGTACCGGCCGGTGCGCGGGGTGACGGGGGCGAGCAGCGTGTCCGCCACGTACGGA
The DNA here is from genome assembly GCF_014145125.1 of Dietzia sp. CQ4. Lineage (NCBI taxonomy): Bacteria > Bacillati > Actinomycetota > Actinomycetes > Mycobacteriales > Dietziaceae > Dietzia > Dietzia sp. CQ4. The sequence goes on from NZ_JAALDZ010000090.1 coordinate 12,978, forward strand.
GCCACCAGACTGCCCACGCCCATCGACAGGCTGGCCATGGTGTCGGCGAACTCGTAGTCGCCGGCCCGCTCCCCTTCCGCCGGATTGCGGGACTGCCATGCGTACTCGGCCGCCATCGCCGCGATGAAACCGGGGATGGCCAGGACCGTCAGATCAACCTTCACGCTCTGAGGATATGACGTGGGTCACTGTGGCGCGAGGGCGGGAGCCTCGGGTCGGGCCGACGTTCCCTGTTCCCCTTTCAAGATATAGCTGGTGGGGGGTCTTGCCGCAAGACCCCGGTGGGGGCGCACACTAGCGCGATGCCACCCCTGCCGACCAGCATTTTCGCTCTCCCCGACCACCTTCGGAGCAAGGCCGATCCGGCCCTGATCGCCGCCGACGAACAGCAGTTCTCGGCGATCGCGGACTGCCTCGCGCAGCGGGTCGCCGACCTGTCGGCCCGCCTGGCCGCCCGTCGCCGCGACCCGGCCGGTACCGGCGCCCAGACCATCGACCGCGACGCGGACATCCGCCGCCTCGTCGCCGAGCTCACCACCCTGCGGCGCTTCGGGTTGGACCTGTGCATCGGGCACGTCGCCTTCACCGGGGACGCCGATCCGGTCTACGTGGGCCGCATCGGGCTGATCGACCCGACCGGCACCCCCCTGCTGGTGGACTGGCGCTCGCCGGCCGCCGAGCCGTTCTTCGCCGCGACGCTCGCCCGGCCGATGGGCGTGGCGTACCGGCGGAGGTACAGGTGGTCGGGCGGGCGCATCGTCGACTACTGGGATGAGGTTCTTGACGACGACGACGAGGTGGGCACCCGCACCGCCCCGGACGACCAATCCGCGTTCGTCGCGAGCCTCGGCCGGGTGAGGACCGGCCGGATGCACGACGTGCTGGCCACCATCCAGGCCGACCAGGACGCGATAATCCGCGCCGACTCCTCGGACGCACTCGTGGTGGACGGCGGCCCGGGGACGGGCAAGACGGTCGTCGCGCTGCACCGGGCGGCCTACCTGCTACACGCGGAGTCTCGGCTCGGCCGGCACCGCGGAAACCTGCTGCTGGTGGGCCCACACCGGCCCTATCTGGACTACGTCGCGGACGTCCTGCCGGCCCTGGGTGAACACGGTGTCCAGACGGCCACCCTCGCCGACCTGGTCCCCGGCCTCGAGGGTGGAGCTGCCGGGCCGGACGGCGTGCCCGAGGAGCCCGACCCCGAGGTCGCCCGTCTCAAGTCCGGGATGCCGATGGTCCGGGCGATCGAGGCGGCCGTGCGGTTCTACGAGCAGCCCCCCGAGCGGTCGATGCCGGTGCAGACCGAGTGGGTCGACCTGACGCTGACCCCGGGCGACTGGGCCGAGGCGTTCGCCTCCCCCGAGGACGGCACGCCCCACAACGAGGCCCGGCACCAGATCCTGGAGACCCTGGTGGAGATCCTGCTGGAGAAGGCCGGCGCCGGTGTGCCCGACGCCGCGCTCCGCGCCGAGCTGCTGGCGAACGCGGACCTGCGCCGCGAGCTCCGCCGCGCGTGGCCGATGATCGACGCGGCCGACCTCGTGGGTGATCTGTGGACCGTTCCGGCGTACCTGCGTCTGTGCGCGCCCTGGCTCACGGTCGAGCAGATCCGGCTGCTCGGTCGGGGCGAGCCCGCTGCCTGGACGCGAGCGGATCTGCCCCTGCTCGACGCGGCACGACATCGGTTGGGAGACGCCCACCGGGACAGGGCCACCAGGCGTCGGCACGCCGAGCGCGCGGCCGAACTGGAGCGGCGTCGTTCGGTGATCGACGAGGTGATCGCGGCCAGCGACGACCCCGAGGGGGTGGCACCCATGCTGCGACACCGTGACCTGCAGGAGGCCCTGCTCGACCCGGCCTCCGGCGAGGACGCGACGACCACCGACTCCGCCCGCCTGGGTGGGCCGTTCGCGCACGTCATCGTGGACGAGGCGCAGGAGCTCTCGGATGCCGAGTGGCAGATGATCCTGCGCCGGTGCCCGTCGGGGAGCCTCACGGTGGTGGGCGACCGCGCCCAGGCGAGGCGGGACTTCGACGAGTCCTGGCCCGAGCGGCTGGAGCGGGCCGGCCTGTCCCCCGGCCGGATCAGCACGGTCCACCTGTCCATCAACTACCGCACGCCGTCGGAGGTGATGGAGGCCGCCGCCCCGGTGATCAGGGCGGTGCGGCCCGACGCGAACGTGCCGGTGTCGGTCCGCAGCAGCGGGGAACCGGTCGCGTACGGCCGCATCGACGATCTGTGGGGCGTGGTCGACGCGTGGCTCGAGGCCAACCCGCAGGGCGTGGCCTGCGTGATCGGGGAGACCGACCTTCCGCCGGGCGAGATCCCGGTGAGCGACCGCGTGCGATCACTGACCGCGGCCACCGCCAAGGGGCTGGAGTTCGACCTGGTGGTGCTGGTCGCTCCGGACGCCCCCGGCGGGGGCGTGACCGGCTCTGGCGTGGTCGGCGCGGTCGACCGCTACGTCGCGATGACCCGGGCGACGCGGTCGCTCACGGTGCTCACGCGATAGCGGACCCGACGCCGCCGAGGACGCCGGCGGACTGCCGGGGCCGAGGCGCCCGGCCGGCTACGACGCGACGGACTCCTCGGCCATCGGCGCCACCGCGGGCCCCTCGGTCTGCGCGGTGTTGCGGACGAACCACGCGCCCACGACGGTGATCAGCGAGATGATCGCGCCCACCAGCAGCGCGTTGTGGACGCCGGTCATCTGCGCGGCCACATCGCCCTTGCCGGACTCGGCGCCGGCCACGATGCCCAGCGTCATCACGGTGATGAACAGCGCGGTCCCGGCGGCCGCGGCGACCTGCTGCAGCGTGTTGAGCAGCGCGGAGCCGTGCGAGTACAGGTGCGGCGGGAGCGAGCCGAGCGCCGAGGTGAGCAGCGGCGAGAACAGCAGTGCCAGGCCCACGCTGAGGATCATGTGCCACACCACCACGATCGCCAGCGACGACTCGGCGGAGAAGAAGACGTACATGCCCCACAGGCCGGCGGCGGCCAGGATCGAGCCCGGGATGATCAGCGGGCGCGGACCGATGCGGTCGAAGAGCCGACCGACGAACCAGCCGAGCACACCCATGAGCAGGCCGCCGGGCAGCAGCGCCAGGCCGGACTCGAGGGTCGTGGTGCCCAGGACCTGCTGCATGTAGAGCGGGAGCAGGATCAGGGTGCCGAACAGCGCCATCATGGACAGCAGCATCAGCGTGAGGCTGACGGTGAAGGTGCGGAAGGTGAAGGCCCGCACGTCGAGAAGCGCGTAGTCCTTGAGCGCGAGCTGACGCCACACGAACACCGACAGGGCTGCCACACCCACGAGCACGGGCACCCACGGGGACACCAGCGCGTTGTCGTTGGCGGCCTCACCGAAGGAGCTCAGGCCGAAGATCAGGCCCGCGAAGCCGACGGCCGAGAGCACGCCGGAGAAGATGTCGAGAGGGATCGCGCGGGTGGCGGTGACGTTGCGGATCAGCGTCGCGCCGGCCACCAGCGCGAGCACGCCGATGGGCAGGACGAACCAGAACATCCAGCGCCAGCTCAGCACGTCGAGCACCAGGCCGCCGACGGTGGGGCCGATGGCCGGGGCCACCGCGATCACGATGGAGATCACGCCCATGGTGCGGCCGCGACGGTCGGCGGGCACCACGTTGAGCACGGTGGTCATGAGCAGCGGGATCATGATCGCGGTGCCCACGGCCTGCACCACCCGGCCGGCGACCAGGACCACGAACACCGGGGCCAGCGAGGCCAGCAGGGTGCCGAGGGTGAAGGTGGTCATGGCGATGATGAACACTGTCCGCAGCGGCAGCCGCATGAGCATCCACCCGGTGAACGGGATGACCACGGCCATGGTGAGCATGAACGCCGTGGTGAGCCACTGCGCGGTGGCGGCGGCGACGGCGAACTCCCCCATCAGCTCGGGGATCGCGACCGACATGATGGTCTCGTTGAGGATCACCACGAACGCCGCGGCCACGAGCAGCGCGATCAGCCGCTTGGTGGCGGCGGGAAGCGGCGGGGAGCCAAGGGCGGGGTCGGGCTGTGCGGGGTCGGGCTGTGCGGGGTCGGGCTGGGATGGAGAGAAAGCAGCGGCGGATGACTCAGTCGTCACGGGAATCCTTAGACATTACGGGGCGAAACAAAGTGGGAAGCCCGGCGAGGCCAGACGGCGCGCACGGGAACCCTCGCACTGTACTGCAGGATCTCCGGCAGGCTTGCTGATGTGACCACCATTACTGGGGCGGGTGGGCCGGTGGGGCAGAATCGACGCATGACCGGGATCAGCACGGCGCGCCGCGCGGACGCGGAGACCAGGACCCTGCCGGTGTACCAGGCGGGCGCCGCCGTGATGCCCTTCACCATCACCGGCATGGACGAGCTCGTGGCCCGCGACACCGTGTGGGCGCCGCATTCCCACCCCACCCATGAACTGCTCTGGAACCGGGCGGGCGCGTCCACGGCGACCATCGGACCGCGGACCTGGACCATCACCCCGTCCGTGGGGTTGTGGATCCCGGCGGGTGTGCTCCACTCCGCGGCAGCCCCGGCCGGCACCTGGTACCGGACCGCCCAGGTCGACTCGCGCAGCGCCTCCCCGCTGCCGGCCGAGCCCGTGGCGGTGGAGATGACCCCGCTGCTGACCCTTCTGCTGGAGCGGTTGGTGGACCACACCCTGCAGGCCCGCTCACGAGAGCTCACCGAGCAGATGGTGTTCGACACGCTCGAACCCTCCGCCCACGCCCTGCTGGTGCAGCGACCGACCGCCGAACTGCTGCGCCCGATCGTCACGGCCCTCGAGTCGCATCCCGGCGACGACCGGTCACTGACCGAGTGGGCAGCGCGGCTGGGAGTGAGCGAACGAACCGTGACCAGGGCGTTCCGTGCCGAGACAGGTCTGAGCTTCGGCGCCTGGCAGGCGGCGTTCCGCGCCCAGCACGCATCGGTCCTGCTGGGCAGTGGCGTGCCGGTCGACGAGGTGGCCGTGCGTGTGGGCTACCGCTCGGCGAGCGCCTTCGGCGCGGCCTTCCGCCGGACCACCGGGCTCACCCCGGGGCAGTTCCGCCCAGCCACCAGCCCTGCCACCAGCCCTGCCACCAATTAGGCCACCAGCCCTCTCAGCGGCCCGGGCGTCAACGCCCCGGCGACCCCGAGCCTGTCCGATACGCGATATCCCGCGTCCTGATCGAGCGATTGCGCCGCACCGCGGTACGGTCGTAGTGTCTTAGGCCAGCCTCACCTAATGGTCAGACTGCGTCGGAGGACCCGACGCGGCGCCCGGGTGGGTCCTGCCCTGTTCATCTTCTCCAGAATGAGAGAGCCGCCCTGATGCGTTCTCGCGGTGTTGTCCCCTTCCTGATCGCCACCACGGCCGCCCTCGTGCTGACCGCGTGTGGTTCGTCCGCCGACTCCGAGGAGTCGACGGGTGCGGCCGCGTCCGGCGGGTCCGGGTCGTTCCCCGTGGTGATCGAGCACGCGCTCGGCACCACCACCATCGAAGAGGCGCCCGAGCGGGTGGCCACCGTCGCGTGGGCCAACCACGAGGTGCCGCTCGCCCTGGGGGTCGTCCCGGTGGGGATGGCCGCGGCGACCTTCGGTGACGACGACGGCAACGGCATGCTCCCGTGGGTCGAGGAGCGTCTCGAGGAACTCGACGCGGAGCCCCCCGTGTTGTTCGACGAGACCGACGGGATCGACTTCGAGGCAGTGGCCGACACCGAGCCGGACGTCATCCTGGCCGCCTACTCCGGGCTGACGCAGGAGGACTACGACACCCTGAGCGAGATCGCCCCCGTCGTGGCCTACCCCGACGAGGCGTGGGCCACCTCGTGGCGTGACACGATCCGCTTCAACTCCATGGGGATGGGCATGGAGGCCGAGGGCGACGCCCTGGTCGACGAGCTCGACGCCGAGATCGCCGAGGCCACGGCCGCGCACCCCGAGCTCGAAGGCACCAAGACCATGTTCCTCACCCACGTCGACCCGACCGACCTGAGCACGGTGAACTTCTACACCGCCGCCGACACCCGGGCCGCGTTCTTCGAGGACCTGGGCCTGGCCACGCCGGCCGCCGTGACCGAGGCGTCGGCCAGCGGCAAGTACTCCGGCAGCATCAGCGCCGAGCAGCTGGACCAGTTCGACGACGTCGAGCTGATCGTCACCTACGGCGACCAGGAGCTCGTCGACACCCTCAAGTCCGATCCGCTGCTGTCCCAGATGCCGGCGGTCAAGAACGACGCGATCGTGTTCCTCGACGGCAGCGGCCCGATGGGCACCGCCGCCAACCCCACGCCGCTGGCCATCTCGTGGGTGCTCGACGACTACGTGGCGCAGCTGGCGGAGGCCGTCGGCAACGGCGAGTGAGCGAGACGCACGAGCGCGGCCGGGTGAGCACGGACACCGCCCTCCCGATGCCGGGTGCCGCCACGTCTGCTGTCCGGACGGTGCGGCGCCCGGCGCGGGTCCGGGTGGCGTGGCTCCTGGTGACGATCGCGGTCCTCGTCGTCGTCGTCATCGCCTCGATCTCCATCGGCTCCCGCACGGTCTCCCTCGACGAGATCCTCGCCGCGCTGGGTGGCTCCGCCGACGGCCTCGGCGAGGCCTCCGTGGTCAAGCGGATCTCCCGCACCATCCTGGCGATGCTCGTCGGCGCGGCGCTGGGGCTGGCCGGCGCGGTGATGCAGGGCGTGACCCGCAACCCGCTCGCGGACCCCAGCATCCTGGGCGTGACCATGGGCGCCTCGCTGGCCGTGGTGGTGGGGATCGCGTACTTCGGGCTGTGGACCTACACCGGGTACATCTGGACCGCGATCGTCGGCGCCGGGATCGCCGCGGTGTTCGTCTACACGGTCGGCTCCCTCGGGCGCGGCGGGGCCACCCCGCTCAAGCTCGTCCTGGCCGGCGCGGCGACCTCGGCGGCGGCCACCTCGTTCATCAGCGCGGTGGTCCTGCCGCGCGGGGACATCGCCGGCGGCGTGCGCTCCTGGCAGGTCGGGGGCGTCGGCGGGGCCAGCACCGAGGCGATCGAGCAGGTGCTGCCGTTCCTCGTGGTGGGCGCCCTGATCTGCTTCCTCGCCGCCCGTCCGCTCAACTCGCTGGCCCTCGGAGACGACCTGGCCGCGGGGCTCGGCGAGCGTGTGGTCCTGACCAGGGCCGTGGGCGCGCTCGGGTCGGTGCTGCTGTGCGGCGCCGCGACCGCCGTGGCCGGCCCCATCGCCTTCGTGGGACTCATCGTCCCCCACACCTGCCGCCTGCTGGTCGGAGTGGACCACCGCTGGCTGCTGCCGTTCTCGGCGCTCATCGGGGCCATCCTCGTCACCGCCTCGGACGTCCTCGGCCGCGTGGTGGCCCGGCCGGAGGAGATCGACGTGGGCATCATCACCGCGCTCGTGGGCGCCCCGATCTTCATCGCGATCGTCCGCCGCCAGAAGGTCCGGGAGGTGTGATGACGACGACGAGCAACGCCGCGACCTCGAACCCCCCGGCCACCCCTGCTCCGGCCCCGAACGCCCCGGCCACCTCCTCCCTGACCACCGCCCGCCCGGCGTCCGTCGAGCTGATCACCCGCGGTCGCCGAGGCCGGAGGCGACGGCGGTTAATCGTCATGACCGCGCTCGCCCTGGTGGCCGCTGCGCTGTTCGCGGCCAGCCTCATGGTGGGCCGGACGTTCTACCCCCCGGCCGACGTACTGCGCGTGATCCTGGGCCAGGACGTGGCCGGCGCCTCGTTCACCGTCGGGCGGCTGCGCCTGCCCCGCGCGGTGCTCGCCGTGCTCACCGGCGTCTGCTTCGGCATCGGCGGCGTGACGTTCCAGACCATGCTGCGCAACCCGCTGGCCTCCCCCGACATCATCGGCATCAGCTCCGGCGCCAGCGCGGCGGCGGCGTTCGCGATCGTGGTCCTGGGTCTGGGCGGCGCGCAGGTGTCGGCGTTCGCGATCGTCATGGGGATCGCGGTGGCCCTGGCCATCTACCTGCTGGCCTACCGCGGCGGAGTGGTGGGTACGCGGCTGGTGCTGATCGGCATCGGCACCGCGGCCATGCTCAACGCGGCCACCAACTACATCCTCAAGACCGCGCCGCAGTGGGAGCTGCAGGAGGCCATGCGGTGGATCACCGGCAGCCTCAACGGCGCCTCGTGGTCTCAGGTGCAGCCGGTGCTGGTGGCCTGCCTGGTGTTCGCCCCGGTGCTGCTGCTCAAGTCCCGCGACCTGTCCATGCTGCGGCTGGGCGACGACACCGCGTCCGCGCTCGGCGTGCGCACCGAGCTCACCCGGATCATGCTCATCGTGGCCGCCGTCGGCCTGATCGCCTTCGCCACCGCCGCCGCCGGGCCCATCGCCTTTGTGGCCTTCCTGTCCGGGCCCATCGCCGCGCGCCTGGTGGGGCCGCACGGCTCGCCGCTCGTGCCGGCGGCGCTGGTGGGCGTGGTGCTGGTGCTCGGCGCGGACCTGGTCGGCCAGTACGCGTTCGGCTCCCGCTACCCGGTGGGCGTGATCACCGGGGTGCTCGGCGCGCCGTACCTCATCTATCTCATCGCCCGTAGCAATCGCACCGGAGGCTCACTGTGACCACCGACCACTCCCTCCACGCGACCGGCCTCGACCTGGGCTACCGCGACCGGACCGTCATCCACGACCTGGAGCTCCAGGTGCCGCCGGGCCGGATCACCGCGATCGTGGGCGCCAACGCGTGCGGCAAATCCACACTGCTGCGGTCCATGTCCCGGCTGCTGAGGCCCCGCGGCGGACAGGTGCTCCTGGACGGCGAACAGGTGCATCGCATCCCCGCCAAGAAGCTGGCCCGCACGCTGGGCCTGCTCCCCCAGTCCCCCATCGCGCCGGAGGGGATCACCGTCTCCGACCTGGTGGGCCGCGGGCGCAACCCCCATCAGGGGATGCTCTCGAGGTGGAGTCGGGACGACGACGAGGCCGTGGCCGCAGCACTCGAGGCCACCGGCACCCTCGAGCTGGCCGACCGGGCCGTGGACGAGTTGTCCGGCGGTCAGCGTCAGCGCGTCTGGATTGCCATGGCCCTGGCCCAGCACACCGACCTGCTGCTGCTCGACGAGCCCACCACGTTCCTCGACGTGGCCCACCAGGTGGAGGTGCTGGACCTGCTGGTGGACCTCAACCGCGACCGCGGCACCACCATCGTGATGGTCCTGCACGACCTCAACCTGGCCGCCCGCTACGCCGACCACCTGGTGGCGCTGGCCGACGGGCGCGTGCACTGCGCCGGCGCGCCGCGGGAGGTGTTCACCACCGAGATGGTGAGCGCGGTGTTCGGGCTCGACTCGGTGGTGATCCCCGACCCCACGTCCGGCCGGCCGCTGATGCTCCCGCTGGGGCGGCACGGGGTACGCGGAGAGCACGGGGTTCACGGTCAGCATGGGGTTCGCCGTGAGCACGGGGTGATGATCGGGCAGGGCGTGGACGCGGGGTAGACGCGCCTCCGGCGTGTGCGCCCTCCCTGCACGCACTCCCCCGGCTGCGCGCCCCGCTCAGCCGAGGTGGGTGCGGAACCAGTCGAGCTGCTGGGGCGCCGAGATCTCGAACTGCTCGTCCACGTAGGCCTCGAAGTGACCGCCGGGGATCACGAGGACCTTCTTGGGCTCGCGGGCCCGCTGGAACGCCTCGAGAGACAGGTCGGCGGGGGTCAGCACGTCCCCGGAGGCCACGACCATCATCAGCGGGGTCGGCGAGATCCGGTCGATCGACGCACCCGGGATGTACTCGATGAACTTCTCGACAGACCTCAGGGTCACCTCGTTGCTCCACGTGGTCGCACGTTCCTGGATGGGTCCGAAGAAGAAGTCGTGGGTGTCCTGGGTGGGGAGCACGCACGGCTCGTCGGGCGAGTCCTTCCAGGTCACCGGGATGGTCAGAGGCTCGTCGCCGTTCTGCCGGCCGGCGCGGTCGGCGTTGAAGCCCTCCCGCAGGCCATCCCACATGTCTGCTCGGATGAGCCGGCGGGCGTTGGCCAGGCCGTCGACCAGGGGAACCTGGGCGACCACGCACCCGACGCGACGGTCGTTGGCCGCCACCACCAGCACGTGGGCCCCGCTGTAGCTCGATCCCCAGATCCCGATACGCCGGGAGTCGATACCTTCCTGGGTCGAGATCCAGGTGATCGCGTCGCGGTAGTCCGAGATCTGCTCCAGGGGGTCGATCTCGGCGGGGCGCGGGCCGTCGCTGGCGCCCAGTGCACGGTTGTCGTAGACCAGGACGTCGAAGCCGCCGCCGTGGAAGTGCTCGGCGAAGTCGTCGAGATACATCTCCTTGGTGGCGGAGAAGCCGTGGGCCATCACGATGACCGGCCGGGAATCGCCGGATCCCTTGTACCACCAGCCGCGCAGGGTGGTGCCGTCCTCTGTGTCGAACTGGATGTCCTCGCGCACGGTGTGCTCCTCCGGGTCCGGGTCTCACACGGATGGGTCGGGAGACCTTCCTTGTCGAGTATGAGACGGCCATCACACCGTGGATATGGCCGTGCCTGCAGAGGCCGTTGTCACCCACTGCAGCCCGGCGATCACCGCCACGGGCTGATCAGACGGTCGGCCGCCTGCGATGGACACCGGGGGTCACACCGAACTCCGCGCGGTAGGCCTTGGTGAACGAGGCCTGGTCGGCGAAACCCCACCCCGCGGCGATCTCACCGATCGACCTCTCCGGGTGGCCCGACAGGTCCCGCGTTGCGCGGTGCAGCCGGCGTCGGCGGACGTGGCTGCGCAGGGTCGTGCCCCGATCGGCGAACAGTTGGTAGACCGCCCGCACGGAGACGTGGAGGTACTCGGCCACGTCCTCGGCGGTGGTCGAGGCGGGCAGACGGCTCTCGACCAGGTCGATCGCGCGGCGCCACCGCTCGGACGAGTGGTCCGACGGCGTAACTGTGTGCCCGTCGACGGCGAGGTAGAGCAGTTCCCGCATCGCCGAGGCGAGTGGGGCGGCCGACTGGGCGGCCAGATCGGTATCGGAGGTGGACTCCACCGCGCCGATCAACGACCTGATCGCGAGAGTCCGCGCCGGCGGCAGCGGACCCGCCTCGAGCAGGTCGACCAGGTACGGGGTCCAGCCCTCGAGCACCGCCCGCGGGAAGAACACCGTGTACTTGGTCAGCCCCGCCTCGCACACGAAGGTCCCCTGCGCGCGGGTGTCCCACAGGAACGCCTGACCGGGTCCGATCTCGGCGGCCGCTCCCCCGACCTCGACCCGCTCGCGGCCGGCCGTCACGATCAACAGTCCGATCCGGCTGTCATCGACGCCGTCGATGTCCCCGCTGGTCCGTGTCCCGGAGCAGGGCGGCGCATCGCAGTAGACCACCTCGGTGTCCGCGATCTCGTACCGCCGGACGCGGTAGGCATCTGTATCCGAGTCCTGCCGCACCCGCCACCCGTAGTGCCATCCGGTGACCACATCGGCGCTCTGCGGCGTGTCCGCGCCGAAGGCCGATCGGCTCGGAGCATGCGGCAGGACGAGGGCCATGTGGTAATGGTCACATATCGGGCGGCGTCCGGCTCGGGTACGGCGTCTCCGGAGGCGGGCTCAGATCTCCGGCAGCCGGTCCTCGCCCCAGCTCGAGTGGATCAGGTCGGTCACCCTGGCGATCTCCTCCGCCGTCACCGACCCGGTCTCGCCGGGCTCGAGGGTGTCGAAGTGGAAGATGTAGAGCCGCGAGGCGAACTCCTCGAACGGCAGCGACGACTCGCCGAAGCGTTCGCCGTTGCCGGCGGTGCTCACCACCACGCCGTTGCCCCAGTCCTGCCCGCTGTCGTTGTTGGGGTTGAAGAAGTAGACACGCATGGTCTCGTCCGGATCCAGCGCCACGCGCAGGATCGTGATGGCGTGCCAGCCCACGAATCGCGCGGAGCTGTCGGTCACGGCCACGCCGGCGGGCTGCGGGTGGATCAGCGGCTGGTTGCCGTTGTGGAACGGGTGGTAGCTGCCGTAGAAGTGTCGCAGGAAGTCCTCGAGCCCTGTCAGCCTGCCGGACTCCACGTCCACGTTGATGCGGAATCCCCGCGCGGCCCACCAGCCGTGGAACTCGGGGTTGACCCAGCGGTGGGGGTCTCCCTCGCGGTCGGCGCAGAGCCGGCCCATCTCGGCGTAGATCCGGTCCAGGTGCGGCACGACGAGCAGGGAGACCGGGTCCAGGTCGAGGGGAAGCGTCTCCGCCAGGCCCGCCTCGAGCTCGCGGGAGGACAGTGGGCGGCCCTCGAAGTGCATGACCACCTCGTTGTCCCGCGCCGCCCAGGCGATGGTCTGCAGCAGGTAGTCGGGGTCGTTGTACGCCCACATGGACAGCGCGCGGGCGGACTGGCAGGTGGGATTGTCGCCCTGACCCACGCCCAGGGGCTGGCCCAGCATGGACAGCGTCCCGGACAGCAGCCAGATCCGGCCCGGATGCTCCGGGCCGTAGGCCAGCGCCAGGCGCTCGTTCGCGTAGTCCGACAGGGGCAGGGCCAACAGCCGCCACAGTGCGGGCGCGACGGCCGGCTGGAACAGGATCCCGCGCTCGAGCAGCAACGCCAGTCCGTAGACCGACTGCGCGGTCTCGGGGTGGACAGCCGCGTCGATCAGCGCGTCGACGAGGCCGTGGAAGCACAACAGGCTCTCGCGGCCGGTGCTCGACAGCCCGAGCGCCTCGCTGAGCAGGAAGCTGCCCTTCTCGCGCAGGAACCGCAGCAGGACGGGGTGGTACGCCGAGACCAGTCCCGTGTCGTGCATCGACCGCGCGAAGCCGGCGGCCTCGTACTGCAGGGCTCCCTCGTCCATCGACTCCAGGCGGGAGCGGTAGATGTCCACCCCGGGGTCTTCCCGACTCGCCTCGGTGGTGCCGAAGATGCTGCTGATCAGTCGGTCGACGCCGAACCCGCCGGTGCTGGTGTCCACCTCGGGGTCGTGGCGCGCGATGGCGATCTGCGTGATGGTCTGCTTGATGTGATCGACCTGGATCGGGCGTTGGCGCAGGATCCGCCAGATCTCCTCCACCAGCTGGTCCAGGACGCTGTCGAACCCGATCTCCCCGGCGATGTGCGCCAGGGACGTGCGGGTCACCTTGGCCATCCGGCCCTGCTGCACCCGCTCCGCCTCGGTGGCCGCGGTGAACAACAGCGAGGCGTTGGTGGCCAGCACCTCCTTGAGATGCTGGAACGCCTCCTCCGCCGACACATCGGGGTGCGAGTACTCCCCCTTGGCCACCGCGACCAGGCGGAGGTCGCTGACGATCTCCATCACGGCCGTGTCCGCGTTGGGGCTGCGGAGCGACCCGGCGCTCAGGGCCGGGACCAGTGAGCTCGGCGACGCCCAGTCCGTCCCCTCGTACAGTCCGGCGGACTCGAGCTCCTGGGCCATCGACTGCACGGCCCGGGCGCCGCCGTCCTGGAGCAGGACCAGGCGCAGGCCGTCGAGCACGCGCCGCTTCGGCGTGGACTTGCCGACGTCCCCGGCGTCGGCGAGGGCCCTGGTCGCGTCGACGAGCGAGGCCACCCGCTTGTCGAGTACTCGCGTCACGTCGGGCGCATCGTTAGCCACTTGGGTTCACTCTCCAGATCTCCGGGCGAGGGTGCCCGCCCCCGGTACCGTACCCACGCCGTCGCAGCGGATGGCCCGTCACACGTAGAAGTCGAGCTCCTCCTGGCGCGCCAGGAGGGTCCGCATCTCGTAGGCGTCGTCGCCGAAGAAGTAGACCAGGCCCCAGTGGGTGCCGAAGGCGGTCCGCTTGGTGACGGTCTCCTCTACGGGTGCGGTGAGCTCGTGGGATTCGAAGTACTCGTGGTCCTCGGTCTCCTCGGGGATCTCGAGCGTGGAGACCACACGACGCCGCGGGTAGACACCGAAGCAGCCCGCGTGCCCGGTGGCGTCGACCACCTCGCGCGGGAAGAACGCGGTGATCTCCTCCTCGGTGGTCTTGGGGTCGAACGCGAGCACCAGGCCCTGGTAGGCGTTGAAGCCGTAGGCGCGCTCGAGCAGCTCGAAGACCTTGAACCCCGGCGGGCGGTAGGCCACCTCGCCGAAGTACATCTCGCCGTCGCTGGTGACGAAGTACTCCGGGTGCACGAACCCGAACTTGATGTCGAAGGTCTTGATGAGCTTCTCGATCTGCCGCGTGATCTCCGGCCGGTACTTCTCGAGTTCCGGCGAGGCCGGCACGAACACCGAGTAGCCGAGCGTCACGTACTCGGAGATGTTGAGGAACACGATCTTGCCGTTGTGCACCCACGCCTCGACCGCGAACTCCCAGCCGTCGAGGTGGGACTCCATGAGGACCGGGAACTCCTCGTCGGGGATCGTGTCCACCTCGTCCGGGGTGCGGATGACGCGGTGTCCCAGGCAGCCGGCCTTGTCGAAGGCCTTGAGGTGGATCGGGTCGTTGGGGTCGCCGTCGAGCTTGAGCAGGGTCTGGTTGACGCGCTTGAGAAAGCGGATCACGTCGTCGCGCTCGTGGGCCTCCTCGAAGATCCCCACGCGGATCCCGCCGAGCTGGGCGCGGCGCTTCATCAGCGCCTTGTCGCGCAGCAGCAGCGACTGGCCGTACAGCGTCGGGTTGTCCATGAGCATGGAGTTGATCGCGCCCGCCCACTCGACGGTCTCCTCGAACAGCGGGATCGCCACGTCGACGCCCATGTCCTTGAGGGTCTCGGCGATCTCCATGGACCGGTCGTTGAGTCGCTCGAAGTTCCAGGGGACGAACGGGATGTTGTGCTGGCGGCAGTAGTCCTCGGCCCAGTCCGGGGCCACCACGACGTAGCGGCGGTCGAACCGGTCCACGGCGTCGACCGCGTTGGGCGCCCAGCCGAGCAGCGCCACGTACCCCTTGGACGGGTCGCGTCGCTTCTCGTTGCCGTCCTGCGTCGCCAGCGAACTCCTGTCCGCCTCGGTGGTGGTCGTTTCTGCTGTGGAGATCTGCACGCTGACATTGCCTCCTGGGTTGGGGCGCGGGCTGGTGGGCCACCAACCTACCCAAGGAGGCGGGACCTGTGGCCGGAGGCACGGGCCGCCCAGGTGAGGCGGCGTGGGGCCGGGTGCCGCACCATCGGCGAGTCATCCGGCAGACCGTCGGTCCTACCGTCCGAGCACCGTGTCGAGCCAGTCGAACGCGCGCTGGCTGAACAGCGCCGCTGCCCCCGCTTCGTCGTGTTCACCGGCTCCTTCCGCGTTGGTGAACTCGATCATCGTCTTGGGCGCGGTGAGGGCGTCGAAGAGACTCTGCGCGTCGACGATGCGCGGGTCGTTCTGGCCGGTGGTCAGCAGGACGGGGCAGTCGATGCGGTCGGCGAGGCCGTCCAGCGTGAACGACCTCAGTTCGCGCAGGTAGTCGACCGGGGTCGCGCATCCGTGCGTGAGCATCCCCCGCCCCACCGAGAAGTTCAGCCCCGGTGACTGCTCCATCCCGGCGCGGACCACCGTGTTGAGCAGCTCATCGTCGTCCCCCGTGTCCAGGTCGGCGCGGTACTCCTCCGGGAGGAGCAGCGAGGCGTTGGCTCCCGGGGCGTACTGCGGGGCGTCGGCGATCACGGCGGCGAGGCGGTGCTCGGCTGTGGCGGCGCGGGGCGCGAGGTGGCCGCCCCAGCTGCGGCCCATCGCCGCGATCCGGGAGGCGTCGACCTCCGGACGGGCGACCAGCCAGTCGACCTGAGCGGTGACGACCGCCTCCCAGTCGTGCCGGAAGTGCAGGTCGCGCTCGACCAGCGCCGCGCCCTGGCCCGGGCCGTCCATCATGAGGACGGCATAACCGCGCCGCAACGCCGCGACACCGCCGGCGACGTACGTCTCCTCCATCGTGCCGTCGTATCCGCCGACCAGGATCACCGTGGGGAACGGTCCCGGGCCGGGCGGGGTCGCGAAGTAGCCGTCGAGTTCGGCCCCTTCGTACGGGACTGTGACCTGCTGGAAGGGATGGTCCATCAACTCGACCGCTCTGCGGAAGGCGTCCCTCTGACGTGCGTTCGCCGTGACGAACCGGGGATCCATCGGAGGGGCGTACATGAAGACCCCGGAGATACGGAAGTACGTGGTCGCGCGGAGGAACCCCTCCCGCGCGCTCACCCGGTGACCGGCGGCGAGACTCTTCTCCGCATCCGCGAGAATCCGTTCCCCGAGTGCGTTCCATTCGGCGTTCCAGGCGTCTCTGTCCCCGTCGGGGATCCTGCGCGCGGTGATGAACGCCTCCCCGACGTCGGCTCCGCCCGTCGGGATGGTGTCCAGCACGCGGAGGAACTGGCCGTCGAACCTGCTGTCCCGGAAGGCCAGTGCGGTGAGCGTGGGCTCGCCGGGGCCTTCATCTCCGTCCGCGGCCCGGGTTGTCGCATCTGGTGAAGTGTTCGTGGCCATGTCCACACCTCGTCGTCACTGGTGGTCATCCCTGGTCGGATCGCCGCTCCCATCATCGCGCACCCGGTGCCCGTCACGTGCGTGAATCCGACGTGATGCGGTGGCCGCCGACGATGCCACCGGGTCACTGGGTCACCGGGTCACGGACGATGCCGCCGGGTCACCGACGCCGGACGGTGATCCGCCCTCCTCGGTGAGGCGCGAACGCGACGCCGCGGGAGTGCCACTTCTCGTCCCGCTCGTCCGTCGGGACGATCTCGTACATGCTCAGCAGGGTGCGCAGCACGACGTCCATCTCCATCGTCGCGAACGCCGCGCCGATGCACCGCCGGGTCCCGCCGCCGAAGGGCAGCCAGGCCGGCGGTGGTGTGGTGTCGAGGAAGCGGGTCGGGTCGAAGCGCTCGGGCTCGGCGAAGTGCACGCTGTCGTCGTGCAGCAGCGAGATCGCGACCATCACGTTGTACCCGCGCGGGATGCGCCACGGGCCCAGGTCGAGGTGCGGCGCCTGCACGTTGCGTCCGGCGAGGTCGATGACCGGCCGGCTGCGCTGCACCTCCAGGATCGTCGCGTGCCGGTAGTCGGTCCCCCCGGCGTCGACCTCGGCGACCAGCTCGTCCAGCACCGCGGGGTTCCGGCTGAGCCGCTCCAGGGCCCAGGCGAGCGTCGTCGCCGTGGTCTCGTGTCCCGCAACGAGCAGTGCGGTGAGCTCGTCGCGGATCTCCTCGTCCGTCATGGACGATCCGTCGTCGTAGGCGCTCTGCAGCATCATCGCCAGGATGTCGTCGCGCTCGTCGAGTCGGTCGTCGCGGCGACCCCGGGCGATGAGTGCGGTGATCGCGTCGTCGTACACCTTCTTGTAGCGGGCGAACCGACCGCGCGGGCCCAAAGACCCCACCCCCACAGCGCCCACGCGCCCCGGCAGTTCCGGGGTGATCACCACCGCCGAGCCGGCCTCCACCATGGGCGGGATCACGCGGCGCAGCGTGACGAGCTCGTCGTCCCGCGCGCCGAACACCGTCCGGATGATGATGTCCAGCGTGATGCGCGTCATCGACGGCATTGAGGCGAACGGACGGCCGACGATCCACGAGTCGAGTTCGCGCCGAGTCTCCTCCTCCACGACCGCCTCGTAGCCCGTGATGCGCCTGCCGTGCAGAGGCGGGGTGAGCAGCTTGCGTCGCCGACGGTGGTCGGTGCCCTCGAGCGCGAACATCGACTGCTCCCCCAGGACCCGGCCCAGATTGGGGTCGACGTTGGTCAGCGACTGCTGCGGGGCGGTGAAGAGATCCCTGGCCAGGGCGGGGTCGGAGATGATCACCGCGCGCCCGTAGATGGGCAGGTGCACGGTGACGGCGTCGCCGTATCTCGCCTGCAGCCGCTGGAGCACTCGGCGCCGGGCGAGGCCGAAGCCCACGCCCTGGATCGACCTGGGCAGCGGGGGGCCGGGCGGGAGCAGGGGTGCGCCGTCGTCGCCGGTTGGGTTTCTCCCGGACGCGGAGGGAACCGTCCTGTCCGTCACGCTGTCCATGGGATCGCATCCTCGGCCTCGGGTGAAGTGCGGGGCGCCGTTCAGCCTACGTGCCGGAAATGCGGTGGTGGCCGCAGTTGGTGCGACGACGACGAGGACTTCCCCTGCCGCCCGGCACCGCACCCAATCCGCCGCGACCCCGGCGTCGAATCCCGGGCATGCACTCCGCTTCGCAGTCCCCTCGCCCCGCCGACTTCCACGTCGCGGCGAACGGTGCGGACGTGGCAGGGCTCTTCGCCAACCCACGGGACGCCGACGCCGGGCACGACTCGCCTGAGCCTGCCGAGCCCGAGCGAGGGGACTTCCTCGGCGCCATGCGCGCATCATGGGACGACTGGATGCCAGTCGCCACCACGGGCTGGGGCGCGGTGGTACTCATCGCCCCGCTGCTCGCGGTGCATGCCCTCGTCTGGGCCTTCGGCGGGCGCCGGCCCCGGTAGGTGCGCCGCTTCGACTAGGGCGTGTCTCCCATAGTTAAGCGGTAACCCGCGAGACCG
>NZ_JAALDZ010000091.1:0-2718 GCF_014145125.1 Dietzia sp. CQ4
CGGCCCTGCCCCCGCAGCCCCCGTACGGCGGCGACGATCCCGGGGCGACAGCACCCGCGAAGTCGGGCCGGGGCCTGCTGGTCGCCGGACTGGTGGCCGCGATGCTCGTCTCGGGCGGACTGGGCGGCTGGATCGGTGCCACGGTGGCGGGCGGCGGAGGCAGCGGGAGCCTCGCCTCCCCGATCACCGCCGTCCAGCCCGAGGGTGAGGCCCCGGACGGCACGGTCGAGTCCGTCGCCGACAAGGTCCTGCCGAGCGTGGTCTCGATCGACGTCCGCGGCCAGGCCGGACGCGGTGAGGGATCCGGCGTGGTGCTGGCCCAGGACGGTCTGATCATCACGAACAACCACGTCATCGCGATGGCGGCGACCGGCGGCCAGATCGAGGTGCGCTTCAACGACGGGTCGAGGGCGCCGGCGACGGTCGTCGGCACCGACCCCGCCACGGACATCGCCGTGATCAGGGCGGATACCGACCGGTCGCTCACCCCGATCGCGCTCGGGTCCTCCTCGAACCTGGACGAGGGTCAGGCCGTCGCGGCGGTGGGTTCCCCACTCGGCCTGTCCGGCACCGTGACGACCGGCATCGTCTCCGCGCTCGACAGGCCGGTACGCGCGGGCGGCGCGCAGTCCGACCAGAACACGGTGATCGACGCCATCCAGACCGATGCGGCGGTCAACCCGGGCAACTCCGGCGGCGCGCTGGTCAACATGAACGGTGAGCTGGTCGGCATCAACTCCGCCATCGCGTCGCTGGGCTCGGGCAACTCGGGATCGATCGGCCTGGGTTTCGCGATCCCGGTCGACCAGGCCCGGCGCATCGCCGACCAGTTGATCAAGCAGGGGTTCGCCACCCGTGCGGTCCTCGGGGTCTCGGTGAGCGACCAACCCGACATCGACGGGGCGCTGGTCCGCACCACCGAGGTGGGAGGCCCCGCCGCGCAGGCGGGCATCGAGGAGGGGGCGGTGATCACCATGGTCGGGGAGCGGCTGATCGAGAGCGGCGACGCGCTGGTCGCCGCGATCCGGTCGAGGGCTCCGGGGGAGACGATCTCCGTCACCTATGCTGCTCGTGTGGGCGATCAGCCGACGACTGTCGACGTGGTACTGGGAGAGGCGAGATGAGCACGAGATTCGACCCGAGGTCTCTGCCCGGTGGGCGCAGGATCCAGACGGACGTGGATTTCGACCCCTCGGCGGCCGTTCCGGCGGACACCCCCATCGCCGGTCGCGCGATGGTCGTGGTGGTGACCGACCGGCTGGATCCGCGCGAGGACTCGATCGGCCCGTTGGTCACCGAGCTGCTCGAGGAGGAGGGCTTCCTGGTCGGCGGCGTCGTCGGCGTGGCGTCCGAGGAGTCCGAGGTCCGCAAGGCTCTCGAGACCGCGGTGGTCGGCGGCTTCGACTTCGTCGTGACCGTCGGTGGCACCGGGGTCGGCCCACGGGACATCACCCCCGAGGTCACGGAGGAGATCCTCGACCAGCGGCTGCCCGGCATCGCCGAGGCCATCCGGTCGTCGGGCCTCACCGCCGGCGCGGTCGACTCGATCGTCTCCCGCGGGTTGGTCGGGGTGTCCGGCAGTACGGTGGTCGCCAACCTCGCGCCCAGCCGCGCGGCCATCCGGGACGGGATGGCCACGCTGTGCCCGCTCGTCTCGTACGTGGTGGCGCAGTTGTCGGCGATCGACGAGCTGTGACCGACGGCGCCCCGGACCACAGGGCACAGGACTCCAGCGCCCCGATCACCAGCGCTTCGTACAGCAGCGCCCGGATCGACGACGTGTTCGGCGAGACCCTGCCGCGGACCACGTCCGACGAGGCCCGTGACCTCGACGCCCGGCTCGGGGACGACTGGTGGAGGGAGCAACGCCCTCCCCACCACGGGTGAGACCCGCATCAGCGGTGTCGGCGGGGTCGCTGGGTGCCGGCGCTCACGTCCGGCGCTGAGGTCCGGTTCCGGGTGACGGGGGCCCCGCGGCGGGGCGTGGTGTCAGGACTCGCCGGACGTGCTCCGCGGGTCCGACGGATGGGTGAGCGGGCGACCCGCGAGGAGGTCGCGGATCTCCACGAGGAGGTCGTTGTCCGAGGCGGGGGCGTCGATGCCCTTGCGCTTGGCGGCGGCCTCCTTCATCTTGTTCATCGGCCCCACCAGGACGAAGTAGATGACCGCGGCGATCAGCAGGAAGTTGATGATCGCGGTGAGCAACAACCCGAAGTCCATCCTGGTCTCGGGGTTGTTGTCCAGCAGCTGGACGGCGAACCCGATCTCGCTGTTCCCGCCGAGCAGGGCGATGAGCGGGTTGATGATCGCGCTGGTGAAGGCGTCGACGATCGAGGCGAACGCGGTGCCGATGACCACGGCGACCGCCAGATCGATCACGTTGCCCTGCATGATGAAGTCCTTGAAGCCCTTGAGCATCCTGCACCCCTCCCTGGTGACGCGGCGAGGCCCACCGCGTGCGTGGTCGTGCGTTCCGAACCGAACCGCAGGGACGTTACCAGCACGATCAGCGCCGTCGAGGCGCCAGCGCCCTCTCCCGCCCCGCCGATCTGGCGCTGCCTCGCGTCACCCGTGCACCAGCACCGCGAGCGGCGATCCGGCGGCCGTCGACGCCAACCGGGCGGCGTCGGATTCCGGGACCTCGACGAGGATCGACCGACTCCCGACCCGTCCGGCGGGGGTGCCGGCGACGCGCGCGGCACGCGCCACCACGGCGGG
>NZ_JAALDZ010000092.1:0-12576 GCF_014145125.1 Dietzia sp. CQ4
CTCGCGCAGGACCAGGGCCTCCCCGACCACGCCCAGGCCGGCGCCGCCGAGCGACTCCGGGGCGAGGGCGGCGGGCACGCCCGCGCGGACCAGCTCGTCCCAGTAGCGGGAATGGAACCGTGCGGTCGCGCGGTCTGCTCCGCCGTCGGCCTCGGTCCCGGGGCCGAAGCGCGCGTCGAGCTCGCGCAGGGAGTCGTCGGTGACCAGTTGCTCGCCCATGTCGCGGACGAGGGAGGAGAGCTCACGGGTGGTGTCGTCGATGTGGAAATCCATGTCAGCTGTCCTTCCGGGCAGAGGACGGAGTGGGGGCGATCCGCGGCGCCGGTGGCAACCCGAGTCCGGCGGCGGCGATGATGTCGCGCTGGACCTCGTTGGTGCCTCCGCCGAAGGTCAGGATGAGGGCCGAACGATGCAGCTTCTCGATGCGCCCGTGGAGGACGGCGGTGGGGGAGTGGGAGCGTTGGAACCCGGCGGAGCCCAGCACCTCCATGAGGAGCCGGTACGCCTCGCACGCGGTCTCGGTGCCGTACACCTTGGTCGCCGACGCGGCGATGCGGGTGGGCGTGGTGGAGTCGGCGGAGACGATCTCCCAGTTGCGCAGCGCCAGGTACTCGGCCATCGCGTGGACGCGGGCCAGGTGGGTGCGCACCCACTCGTTGTCGATCACGTCCCCGCCGCCGGGCAGGCCGACGTCGGCCGCACGCGTGGTGCGCGCCCACTCCAGGACCTGCCGGAGCGAGGCCTGGAGCGGACCGGCGGCCGTGAGGGCGACCCGCTCGTGGTTGAGCTGGTTGGTCATGAGTGGCCAGCCGCCGTGTTCGGGGCCGACCAGGTTGGAGGCGGGAACCACCACGTCCTGGTAGTAGGTGGCGCTGGTGTCCGGGCCCGCCATCGTGTGCACGGGAGTCCACGAGAACCCCTCGGCGTCGGTGGGCACCATGATCATCGAGATGCCCTTGTGTCGCTTGGCGTCCGGATCGGTGCGTGCGGCCAGCCAGATCCAGTCCGCGTACGCCACGAGGGACGTCCACATCTTCTGCCCGTTGATGCGGTAGACGTCCTGCCCGGCGTGCTCCCCGGTCCCGGCCTCGCGCACGGCCCGGGTCTTCAGGGACGCCAGGTCCGTGCCCGATTCCGGCTCGGAGTAGCCGATGCCGAAGTGCAGCTCGCCGCGGCTGATCCGGGGCAGGAAGTAGCTCTTCTGCTCCTCGGATCCGAATGCCATGATCGTCGGCGCCACCGAGTTGATGGTGAGGAAGGGCACCGGGACCCCGGCGATCGCGGCCTCGTCGGTGAAGATCAACTGCTCCACCATCGGGCGGTTCCGGCCGCCGAACTCTTCCGGCCATCCGATCGTCAGCCAGCCGTCGCGGCCCATCTCGGCAACGATCTCGCGGTAGGCGTTGCCGTGGCCGTATTCGCCGGTCGTGGAGGTGAAGGCCTCTCGGCGCTCGGGGGTCATCAGGGCGGAAAAGTACTCGCGCAACTCCCCGCGCAGCCGTTGCTGGTCTGTGGTGTAGGTGATGTCCATATGCCCTAAGCTCGTCTCGAGTGGAACACGTTCTAGTGTCGTGTCTCACATAGTATCGAATCACGCTCGCGGCCACAGTGGTCGCGGGCCCGGCCAAGGAGGACGGGTATGAGGATTGACGTGGATCCCGACCGCTGCGAGGGGCAGGCCGTGTGTGTCGGGCTCGCCCCGAAGGTCTTCGAGTTGAACGACGACGACGAGGTGGTGCGAGTGGTCGTCGACGAGGTTCCCGAGGAGCTGGAGAAGCGCGCAGTCAAGGCTGTGGAGAAGTGTCCGATGGCGGCGCTCAAGGTCGCGGAGTGACGCCGGGGTCGGGTCGGAAGGACCTCGGGACGGATCTCTCCCTCGACGGCCGGGTCGCCGTCGTCACCGGGTCAGGCTCCGGGCTGGGTGCCGCGGAGGCCGTGGAGCTGGCGCGCTCGGGCGCGTCCGCGGTCGTCATCAACGACATCCGGTCCGGCGAGGCCACGGACGCGGTGATCGCCGACATCGAGGCGGCGGGCGCCAGGGCTTCCCTCGTGGTGGGCGATGTCTCCGATCGGGAGACCGCCGACGCGATGGTGGCCGAGGCCGTGCGGCTCGGAGGCCTGCACGTGGTGGTCAACAACGCCGGCATCACCCGGGACAAGATGCTGTTCAACATGGAGGACGACGACTTCGACGCGGTGATCAGGGTGCACCTGCGCGGGCACTTCCTGCTCACCCGCAACGCCGCGGCCCACTGGCGCGGCGAGAGCAAGAAGTCCGATGCCCCGGTGTACGGGCGGTTGATCAACACCTCGTCGGAGGCGGGACTCTTCGGCCCCCCCGGGCAGGCGAACTACGGCGCGGCCAAGGCAGCCATCACCGCGCTGACGCTGTCAGCGTCGCGGGTGCTGGGGCGCATCGGCTGCACGGCCAACGCGATCGCGCCCCGGGGTCGGACGGGGATGACCGAGGGCGTCTTCGAGGCGTGGGACGAGTCCGAGGGGCCCGACCCGCTGTCCCCGGACCGGGTGGCCGATCTGGTCTCGTATCTCGCGTCGCCGGCGGCGGCCGGGATCAGCGGTCAGCTGTTCGTGGTATACGGCGGAATGGTCGCCCTGGTGGAGGCGCCGGTCGTGGAGAAGCGGTTCGATGCCGAGAGTGGCGTCTGGGACCGGCGTGCGTTCGCCGACGCGGTCTGCGGGCACTGGTCAGGGCGCCCGGAGGGCAAGTCCTTCTCGGCGGCGGAGATCATGGCCCTCTGACCTGATCCGATGCGGTCCCCGCGGCGTCTGCTGAGAGACGCGCGGGGACCGCTTTCGTTGTGTCGGGGCGTGTTAGATTCCCGGCACACGCGCAGGGGCACCGTTCGGGGGTGATTGGTAGGCCTTGCTAATGAGAACGTGTTCTAGCTACTATGTAATCTGGGTCACGCCGAACCGGTCACTTGTTCAGTTCGGTGCGACCGGGGGATGAGAGAAGACAGGAGGGGGGCGATATGGCGAGAGTTCTCGATGCGCCGCTCAAGGGAGTCGGCGATTTCGTCGCCATGAGCCTCGACACGTTCGTGTCCTTCCCGTCGATCGTGCGGCAGGGCCGGGAGTTCGTCGAACAGTCCTGGTTCATCGCCCGGGTCTCCATGATGGCCACCATCCTGGTGGCGATCCCGTTCACCGTCCTGGTGAGCTTCACGCTCAACATCCTGCTCCGCGAGATCGGTGCGGCCGATCTTTCGGGGGCGGGGGCCGCGCTCGGCGCCGTCACCCAGGTCGGTCCCATGGTCACGGTCCTCATCGTGGCGGGGGCCGGGGCCACCGCCATCTGCGCGGACCTCGGGGCCCGCACCATCCGCGAGGAGATCGACGCGATGGAGGTCCTCGGGATCGACCCGGTCAAGCGCCTGGTCGTCCCCCGGGTCGCCGCGTCCACCTTCGTGGCGCTGCTGCTCAATGGCCTGGTGTGCACGATCGGCATCCTCGGTGGTTTCCTCTTCTCGGTTCTCCTGCAGGGCGTCAACCCGGGCGCCTTTGTAGACGGGATCACCCTGCTCACGGGCCTGGGTGAGCTCATCCTGGCGCAGATCAAGGCCGGGATGTTCGGGATGCTCGCCGGCCTGGTGGCCTGCTACAAGGGCCTCTACGTCCGGGGCGGGCCGAAAGAGGTGGGCAGCGCTGTGAACGAGACCGTCGTCTTCGCCTTCATGGCCCTGTTCGTCGTCAACACCGTGCTCACGGCGGTCGGCGTCAAGGTCCTGGGGGCGTGAGGTGACCGTCATTGAGACCACCCGGTTCCCGCGCCTCGCGCGGGCCCGGCACCACACCGTCGGCAGGGCCGACGACTTCGGCGGCATCGCCCTGTTCTTCTGGCGAGCACTGCTGGCCACGCCGCGGGCGCTCACCCAGTACCCGAAGGAGACGCTGCGTCTGATCGCCGAGATCGCCATGGGAACGGGTGCGCTGGCGATGATCGGCGGCACAGTGGTGATCGTCGGCTTCCTCACCCTCGCCACCGGCGGCGTGATCGCGGTCCAGGGCTTCTCCTCGCTCACCGACGTCGGGGTCGAAGCGCTCACCGGCTTCTTCGCGGCGTTCATCAACGTCCGTATCGCCGCCCCCGTGATCGCTGGCATCGGGTTGGCCGCAACCATCGGTGCCGGCGCGACGGCCCAGCTCGGGGCGATGCGGGTGTCCGAGGAGATCGACGCGCTGGAGGTCATGGCGATCGACTCGATCACCTACCTGGTCTCCACCCGGATCGTCGCCGGGATGATCGCCGTGGTGCCGTTGTACTCGCTCGCCGTCATCGCCTCGTTCGTGGCGAGCCGGTTCGCGACCGTCCAGATCTATGGTCAGTCCGGTGGCGTGTACGACCATTACTTCTCGACGTTCCTCATCCCCACGGACATCCTGTGGTCCTTCGTCCAGGCCATAGCGATGGCCATCACGATCATGCTCATCCACACCTACTACGGCTACAACGCCGCCGGCGGTCCCGCCGGCGTCGGTTCGGCCGTGGGCAACGCCGTCCGCACCTCGCTCATCGCGGTGGTGACCGTGACCCTTCTCGTCTCCCTCGCGATCTACGGCGGAGACGGCAACTTCAACCTGTCGGGATAGGAGGCGGACGTGGCGAGAACTGTGAGTCAGAGCGATACGGTGCCCAAGCGCATCGCGGCGACGGTGCTGGCGCTCTTCATCGTCGTGGTGATCGCGCTCTCCCTCCTGATGTTCGCGAGGGTCTTCGACAGTCGGGTGCCGTTGACCGTCCGCAGTGATCGCGCCGGTCTGGTCATGGAGGCCGACGCCAAGGTGCGCGCCCGCGGTGTGGAGATCGGCAACGTCAAGGACATCCGCCAGGAGTTCGGCGGGGCGACGATCGAGATCGAGGTCGATCCCGCGGCGCTGGAGGCCATCCCCGCCAACTCCCCGGTGACGATCGGATCCAACACGGTGTTCGGTGCGAAGTCCGTCGACTTCGAGTCCCCGATGCGGCCGGACCCGACGCCGCTGGCCGCGGGCACTGTCGTCGAGGCGTCCAATGTCACCGCCGAGGTCAACACACTGTTCCAGGACCTCACCGACCTGCTCATCGCGATCGAGCCGGAGAAGCTCAACGCCACCCTCGGCGCGGTCTCTGGGGCGGTCGACGGGCGCGGTGAACAGGTGGGGCGCACGATCACCGACTTGGGCGACTACCTGCAGGAGATCAACCCGCAGATCGACACCCTCCAGAGGGACCTGGCCAAGGGGTCGCGGGTGGCCAACCTCTACGCCGACGTCACCCCCGACATCATGCGCCTGCTCGACTCCGGCACCGATGTCGGCGCCAACGTCGTCAGCAACCAGGCGCGGTTCGAACAATTGCTGGTCTCTGCGATCGGCACGGGCGAGACCGGCAAGCGCCTGCTGTCCGAGAACGGCAACGAGTTGGTCAAGATGCTCTCGGACCTGCGTGCCTCGACCAGCCTGCTCGCGGAGTACCACCCCATGCTCACCTGTCTGATCGTGGGCCTGAACCAGGGCGTCGAGGGCGCCACGTCAGCCTTCGGCGGCGAGGACCAGCCCGGCCTGGTATTCAAGTCGGGGTGGCAGCAGGGGGCGCGAGCGTACGAGTACCCCAAGGACCTGCCGAAGGTCAACGCCAGCACCGGACCCAACTGCTACGGCCTCCCGTTCCCCGACCCGAACGTCCACGCCCCGTTCGTCGTGACCGACACGGGCTCCAACCCCGTGGAGGGCATGCCCGACGTGTTCACCTCTCGCCCCGCCCCGCTATTCGGCCCGTTGCGGCCCACCGAGCCCGGTCGTCCCGCGCCCCCGACGCTGCTGCAGGTCATGCTCGGCATGGACGGGGAGACCCCGTGACCGCCGGGCGCTCGGCAGCGCGAAACGCCCGTCTTACCCTGATCAAGCTGGCGATCTTCACCACGGTGATGGTGCTGGTCCTGGCCGGTCTGGTCATGGTCTTCAGCGAGTACCGCTCCGGCGCGTCCGAGAAGTTTAATGCCGTGTTCACCGACGTCTCGGGGCTGGAGTCCGGGGACAAGGTGCGCATCGCGGGAGTGGAGGTGGGCCGCGTCGACCGGATCGCACTGGCGGACGGGAACACAGCCGCGGTCCGGTTCTCCGTGGCCGGGAACCAGGTCGTGCACGCCAGCACCGAGGCGATGGTGCGGTACGAGAACCTGACCGGGGACCGCTATCTGGAACTCAACCGGGGGGAGGGGGATCAGTCTCCGCTCGAGGCGGGCGGGACGCTGCCGATCTCGCAGACCTCCCCGGCCCTGGATCTCGATGCCTTGCTCGGCGGGTTCCGTCCGCTGTTCCGCGCGTTGGACCCCGGCCAGGTCAACCAACTGTCGGAGTCGATCGTCAAGGTGTTCCAGGGTGAGGCCGGCACCGTGCAGGACCTGCTCGCCTCGACATCGTCCCTCACACAGACACTTGCAGACAGGGACCAACTCATCGGGGACGTGATCACCAACCTCAACGGCGTTCTCACCACCGTGTCGGACAACCAGTCCAACGTCGATTCGATCGTCGACGACCTCCAGCAGCTCGTCTCCGGTCTGTCCGCGAACGCCGAGCCGATAGGCGAGTCCGTCGAACGCCTCAACGACGCCAGCGCCAACATGACCACACTCCTGTCCGACGTCCGCCCGGCCCTGCGCGAGGACGTCGCCCAGATCGACCGGGTGGCGACGCTCATCAACGAGGACGAGCCGTTCGTCGAGAACGTGATCAACCGGCTCCCGTCCGACTTCGAGAAGATGGGGCGCTTGGGCGTGTACGGCAGCTTCTTCCAGTTCTATCTCTGCGGTGTGATCGTGCAGGTCACCAACCCCGTGACCGGTAGGGGCGTGTACCTGCCCCAGTACGAGCAGACGACGGGACGGTGTGCGTTCCCCGATGAGTGACACAATAGACGGGACCCCGCCGAAGGCGCCCCGAGGACAGCTCCGCTTCCGCGACCGCGACCCCAAGACGATCGGTGTCTGGGGAGCCGTGGGGGCCGTGGCGTTGATGGCGATCTCGCTCAACTACGACCGGATCCCGTATGTCAACGGGATGCGCGGCGCGACCGCGTACGTGGCCGACGCCGCCGGGCTCAACACCGGTGACGAGGTGCAGGTGGCCGGGATGAGGGTCGGCTCGGTGCGGAAGATCGAGCTCGACGGGGACAGGGTCAGGGTCCGCTTCGACATCGACACCGGCGTCGCGCTCGGCACGAACACCTCCGCCCAGGTCAAGACGGACTCGATCCTGGGCCGGCGCGCGCTCGGTGTCTTCTCCGACGGTCGGGGTGAACTCCCCGACAACACCATCCCGCTCGAGCGGACCTCGGTCCCGTACTCGCTCACCGCCGCGCTCGGAGACCTCAGCGACACGGTCGAGGCGATGGACACGGACAAGGTCGACGAGGCGCTGACCGTGCTCGCCGAGACAATGGAGGGGTCCTCGCCCGAGATCCGCGGCGCGTTGGACGGGATTACCAGGCTCTCGCGCTCTCTCAACGAGCGCGACGAGGGCGTCCGGCAGCTCCTCGACAAGGCCGCGGGGACCACCGACATCCTCGGGCGGCGAAGTGACCAGATCAACCAGCTCATGGTGGACGGCAACGTGCTGTTCACCCAGCTCGACCTCCGGCGAAGGGCCCTCAGCGAGTTGATCGTCAACATCGACGAACTCGCCCGGCAGCTCTCGGGGGTGGTCCAGGACAACGAGGCACAGCTCGGACCCGCCCTTGACAAGTTGGAGCAGGTGTCGGATCTGTTGATCCGCAACAAAGAGGACATCGATCTGGGGCTGCGCCGGATCGTCCCGTTCTCCACGGCGCTGAGCGAGGCCGTGGCGTCCGGACCGTGGTTCAACGCCTACGTGTCCAACCTGTCGATCGGTCATTACCAGCAGACCATCCTGCGCGACCTCATGCCTCTCATCGACGACCGCGTCCAGCCCGAGCCGGGACTGGTCCGCGAGCCGACGATGCCGGCCGTACCGGGTCTGACCCTGATGGACGAGCACCCCGGCTGGGGCGAGAAGAGGTTGCCCCGATGAGTCGACTGCTGGCGTCCACACTGTCCAAGGTCGTGGCCCTCGTCGTCGTCGTCCTCCTCGTGATTGCCGCGGTGTGGTTCTTCTCCACCCGGACCAAGACGATCGTCGCCTTTTTCGAATCCACCCGGGGCGTCTACGAGGACGACACCGTCCGGGTGCTCGGGGTGCGTGTCGGACGGATCTCCGAGATCACCTCCGAGGACGGCAGGTCCAAGGTCACGATGAAGGTCGACCGGGACGTCCCGGTCCCCGCCGACGCCACCGCGTTGCTCGTGGCACAGTCCCTCGTGGCCGAGCGGTTCATCCAGATCACCCCCGCCTTCACGGGCGGCGAGGAGATGCCGGACGGCGGCACGATCCCCGTCGAGCGCACCGCGATCCCGGTGGAATGGGACGGGGTCAAGGAGCAGCTCATGAAGCTGTCCACCGCCCTCAGTCCCGTCGGTCACGAGGAGACGGGCCCGCTCGGCGAGTTCGTCGACTCGGCCGACGCGATGCTCGACGGCAACGGTGTGGAGGTCCGCGACGCCCTCAACGAGGTCTCGCAGACCATGGCGCTGCTCTCGGACGGGCGGGAGAACCTCTTCACCACCCTCAAGAACCTGCAACTGTTCGTCACAGCGCTCTCACAGAGCGAGGAACAGATCGTGTCCTTCGGGGGGAAGCTGGCCAGCGTGTCGCAGGTGCTCGGAGACCAGACGGGCGACATCGATGCGGCGCTGAGCGATCTCGACCTGGCGGTGACCGACATCAACCGGTTCCTCGACAACAACGGGGAACGCGTGACCACTGCTGTCGACAAGCTCGGCCAGGCGACCGAGGTGGTGCGCGACCGGCGGGCCGAGCTGGAGGGAGTGCTCCACGTGGGCCCCACCGCCATGGCCAACTTCTACAACATCTACCGGCCGTACCAGGGCGTCCTCACCGGGGTGTTGACCATGAACCAGATGGCCAACCCGACCAACTTCATCTGCGGTGCGATCGCGGGCCTGGCCAACAACACCGCCGAATCCGACGCACAGCTGTGCGCCCAGTACATGGGCCCGCTGTTCAACTCGCTCGCCTCCAGCTACCCATACGGCGCGGTCACCCCGCCGATCACCCCCACCGCGGAGCCCCAACAGATCTGGGACTCGCAGAAGCCAGGGACGCAGACCCCACCGGGTGTGCAGCCGGTCTCCGACCGGCCTGACCCGCTGATCAACGTGGTCAACAAGGGCGACAACCTCACCGACACCCTGCTCGTGACGGGAGATGCGTAGATGTTTCGCAACCGACCCAGTGGCCGAATTCTGACGGCAGGTGCACTCGGCGCCGTCGTGCTGCTCTCCGGTGCCGGATGCACCTGGGAGGGTCTCAACTCCCTGCCGCTACCCGGAGCGCAGGGCAGGGGGGAGGGTGCGTACGAGATCACCCTCGAGATGCCCAACGTCACCACCATCACCCGCAACTCCCCGGTCCGGGTGAACGACGTCAACGTCGGGTCGATCACGGACATGCAGGTGGAGGACTACACGGCGATCGTCACGGTCTCGCTCAACGAGGATGTCCGGCTCCCGGCCAACGCACATGCGAAGATCGGGCAGACCAGCCTCCTGGGGTCGCAACATCTCGAGATCTTCCCGCCCCCGGACGGCGAACCCGAGGGCTCGCTCTCCGACGGGGACGTCATCCCGTTGGCCCGCGCCGGAGTGTACCCGACCACGGAGCAGACGCTGTCGGCCTTGTCGGTCGTCCTGACCGACGGCGGGCTGGCGCAGTTCGAGACCATCGCCAGCGAGCTCAACACCGCGTTGGACGGCCGGCAGGTCGACGCCAAGGAGGTCATCACCCAGCTGGAGACCACCGTGAGCGGCCTCGACGAGCAGCGGGCCGACATCATCGCCGCCATGGACGGGCTGGACCGGCTGTCCCGCCAGATCAACGACCAGACCGACACCCTGGCCAGAGCGCTGGCGCAGATGCCCGAGGCCGTCGCGCTGATCAACGACCAGAAGCAGGAGCTGACCACAGCAATGGTCTCGCTCGGGGATTTCGGCAACAAGGCCAACCAGGTGATCGACGCCGGTGGTGGACAGAACCTGGTGGACAACCTCCGCGACATCACGCCGGTCCTCGACTCGCTGGCCAACGCCGGGCGCGACCTGACCCGGGCGCTGAGCGTGCTCATCACGTTCCCGTTCCCGCAGGCGGGCATCGACAACTTCCTCCGCGGCGACTACGCCAACCTGTACATCCACGCCGACACGACGATGCCGCGTCTGTCGGAGACCTTCCTCCTGGGCACCGAGTTCGGCAACCGTATGGCCGGCCTCGAGGGCTATGTGGGCCTCGCGCCCAATCCGCTGGCCGGCGCGAACCCGTTCTCCCTCGACATCCCGCGGCCGGAGCACTCGGGCGAGGAGCCGTTCGCCGAACTGCCACCTGAGCCGGGATCCGGCGCCCCGACTGAGGAGGCCCCCCGATGACCCGGTTCGTGCGAATCCAGCTGACCATCTTCGCCGTGGTGACGGTTCTCGCCCTGTCGGTAATGTCGGTCTCCTACCTCAAGCTGCCGACTGCGTTCGGCTGGCAGCGCACCGATGTCGCACTGCAGATGCCGGACACCGGTGGGGTCTACAAGAACGCCAACGTCTCCTACCTGGGCAATGTGATCGGGAGAGTCGACGCGGTCACCCTCAAGCCCGGTCACGTCGTGGCCGAACTGCACTTCGACACGCGGGCGGAGGTCCCCGAGAACGTCCGCGCGCAGATCCGGAGTGTCTCCGCGGTCGGGGAGCAGTTCGTCGAGCTAGTGCCCGAGGGCGAGCCCGTCGGCGAGATGGCCGACGGCACCGTGCTCGGCGAGGACCGGGTCGACATGCCCCAGGGGATCGGCCCCGTCCTGGACCAGGCCACGGTGCTCATGGCGTCGATCGACGACGGCAAGATGCGCCGCGTCATCTCTGAGTCGTTCGACGCGTTCAACGGTTCCGAGCGGGAGCTCCAGCAGTTCCTGGACTCCGCGCAGCTCCTCCTTGAGGAGGCCCAGCGCAACACCGGGGCCACCCGCCAGCTGATCGCCGACGCCGAGCCGGTCCTGGACTCGCAGCTGCGCTCAGCGGACTCGATCCGTGCCTGGACCCGGAACCTCGCAGACCTGACCGATCAGCTCCGGGTCAACGAGCCCCAGCTGACCTCGATCATCCAGCGCGGCCCGGACTCCCTGGCCCGGGCGACCAGGGTCCTCAACGATCTGCAGCCGACCATGCCGGTGCTGGTCGCCAACCTGGTGAGCGTCGGCGAGGTTGGCGTGGTCTACAACCGCTCCATCGAGCAGTTGCTCGTGATCTACCCGGCCCTGGTGTCCTCGCTCATCACCGCGATCAACGGCGCCAAGGACACCGGTGAGATCAAGGTGGATTTCAACCTCCAGATCAACGAGACCCCGCCGTGCACCACCGGCTTCTTGCCGGCGGACCAGCGGCGGTCGCCCGCCGACCTGTCCGTGCCCCCGCTGATGAACGGCATCTACTGCAAGGTCCCCAAGGACTCCCAGACGACCGTCCGTGGAGCCCGCAACCTGCCGTGCATGGAGTACCCCGGTCGGCGAGCAGCCTCTCCGGCGGAGTGTGCGGCCGATGACTACGTCCCCGAGGGCATCAACCCGCCGGACACCAGCGAGGTCGGCCCGCCCGGTGACAGCCCGAACGCGTACAACGTTGTCCCCTCGTCCAACAGCGGCGAGCGGGAGATCCGCACCTCCGCCGCCATGTACGACCCGGCGACGGGCGAGTACCTCGGTGCGAACGGCAAGACGTATCGTCAGCTTAACCTGGGGACCGCGAGCAAGCTGTCCGCGGACGCCGACCTGGCCGACATCCTGACGAATGGAGTGACCTAGTGCCGCAGTCGGACGAGACCCCCACTGATGGTGAGCGGACCGGGCTGGTCGTCGCCTCCGTGATCACTGCCCTGTGCCTGGTGGCGGCCCTCGTTGCCTCGGGGCTGTGGCTCACCGAGCGTGGCCAGGCGGCCTCGATCCGGGCGGACCGGGCGTCCGCGAGCGAGCTCGATGGGTCATACCGCGACTTCGCCACCGACGTGATGACCCGGCTCATGACCATCCGTCAGGAGACCCTGACCGAGGACGTGGACCGGATCGTGGACATGATCGAGGGCGACTTCTCCGAGCAGTTCACCCCCCGTCGCGACTCCTACGAGGAGGTCGTCAAGACCACCGCGGTGGTGGCCGACGGGGTGGTGTCCGCCGCAGCGGTCGAGCACTCCTACCCCGAGCGCGCAGAGGTGATCATGGCGATCGACCAGACCATCGGCAATCCCCGGTCCCAGGAGGACCAGGACCGGCAGTACCGCGTCCGGGTGACGGTCAACCGTCACGACGACGGCGAGATGAGGGTCTCGGGGGTGAACTTCATCCCGTGAGCAGCAACGACGTGCCAGACGCCCGCTCCGCCCGCCGTGCGCAGCGTGAGGCCGAGCGTGCGGCCCGGGCCCAGCGCAAGGCCGACGCGGCCCGGGAGC
>NZ_JAALDZ010000093.1:0-19362 GCF_014145125.1 Dietzia sp. CQ4
CACCCCGATCCGTCAGGGTGTTGCGCTAGCTCCTAGAGACCACCTCGAGCGATGTGTTCGGAACGCTCTTTTCGATGCAGCGGAACGCTCGTCGCGACGCGCGGGGGTCGGCGGCTCAGTAGGTCCCGCAGTTGACCGGCGCCGGGACGCCGTCGATCCGGTCGGCCAGGTACTGCACCGTCCCGCCGAGGCCGGAGAGCATCGGCACCGCGTGGTTGATGACCAGCCCGGTGGCCACCGGCGGGGTGTGGTCGATCACCATCTCGACCGCCGCACCCTGCGCGCACCAGTCGCGGCCGAGCCGCTGCGACTGGTGGCCGGGCACCACGTCGTCGTTCACGGGGGACAGGATCCGCACCGGCGTGGTGGGCGACATGCGGCCGATGCGCTGGCGCTCCAGGTAGTCCATGATGGCCGGATCCTGCCTGGCGATCTCACCGGCGGACTGGCCGGACAGCGTGAAGTTGTTGGTCCGCTGATGGAAGAACTGGATGGCGGTCTCGCCGATGCACTGGTCGGAGGTGGCGGCGAGCATCGCCCGGCCGTGGTCGTTGAGGTAGGCGTCGAGGAGTCGGTTCATCTCCGGGTAGGCGTCGACGAGGCTGTTGAGCGAGTACCCGATCACTCCGGCGATCGCCGACCCGTCCGCCCTCTCGAGGGTGGCCAGGAGGTCGGCGGGCGGCGATCCGGCGGCGGTACCGACGAGGTTCACCTCGGCCGCGTACCGCGGGTGCAGTTCGGCCGCCGCGGCCACCGCGCCGCCGCCCTGGGAGTACCCGGTGAACACGGTGCGCGGCGAGTCGCCGATGTCCGCTCCCGGGACCCGCGGCGCGGCGCGGGCGATGTCCAGCACGGCACGGGCCGAGGACTCGCGGTGGACGTACGGGTGGATGCCGGGCGTTCCCAGCCCCTCGTAGTCGGTCATCGCGACCGCGTACCCGCGGGCCAACAACGCGTAGGCCTGGATGATCTCGTAGCCGAAGCCCACGCCGGGCGGGTCCGTGCGGACCGTGGCCAGGTTCTGGAAGGTCTTCGACGGCGCGCAGTGGTCGGCCTGGCCCTGGGTGCCCGGCGCGAGCACCGCGAGCGGCCGAGTCCCCGGACCCGTCCACGGTGCGCGGGGCTGGAGGTAGGTCCCGGTCACGGCCACCGGCTGATCTCTCGACCCCACGGAGGTGTACATGATCCGCTGGGCGTCGGTCGAGACCGGGCCGGCGCCGTCCGAGAGGAACTCCGCCCCGGGGATGGGAGGGATCGCACCGGCGAGTGGGAACGCCTCGGACTTGACGAGCGCGCCCGCGCCCGCGGGCAGTTGGGCCGGCGGTTGGTAGAACGCGGGAGCGGGGTCGTTGGACGAGCCCTGTGCGGCGGCGACCGGGGCGAGCACGGCCCCGCCGCCGATGGTGGTCGCCAGAGCGGTGGCGAGTGCGGCAGCGCGCATCGCGGTTCGACGAAGTAACACGGTCCCCCCGGACTTAATGTGTCGTGAATCACTGATGAACGGAGTCTAAGTCGCCACCCTCCCGCGTGGGTCGGGCACCCTCCCGGAGCTACCGTCGTGGTCATGACCGAGCGCCCTCCCGCCAGGCCCCACACCACTGACCGCGACCCCGGATGGGCGGAGGTCGACGCCTTTCTCGCCGAGGCGATGGGACTCGAGGACCCGGTGCTGCGAGACGTGCGTGAGGCCACCGCGGCGGCTGACCTGCCCGCGATCGAGGTCTCCGCCGCTCAGGCGGCGTTCCTGGCGCTGCTGTGCCGGATTATCGGCGCGCGGCGCGCCCTGGAGTTCGGCACCCTCGGCGGGTACAGCGCGGCGAGCATCGCCCGCGCCCTGGGTGACGACGGCGAGGTGGTCACCCTCGAGATCGACCCGCGGCATGCCGAGGTGGCGAGGGAGAACCTCGGACGGGCCGGGGTGGCCGATCGCGTGGAGGTGCTCGTGGGCCCGGCCGCGGACTCGGCGCGGGCGTTGATCGACTCGGGTGCCGAGCCGTTCGACCTGGTGTTCATCGACGCCGACAAGCCCGGCAATCCGGGCTACGTCGAGCTCGCGTTGCAGCTGACGCGTCCGGGCAGCGTGATCGTGGTGGACAACGTCGTGCGCCACGGCGCGGTCGCGGACGCGGACTCCGACGATCCCGGTGTCCTCGGTAGCCGCGAGGTGCTGACGCTGCTCGGCGGTCACCCGCGACTGGACGCGACCGCCCTGCAGACGGTGGGCACCAAGGGCTGGGACGGTTTCGCGGTGGCCCGCGTCCGCTGAGATCCGGCGGTGCGGGTCGGTCGGCGCGAGGTACGGGTCAACCGGTGCGCAGCCGGCCCGCCATCTTGTGCCGTTCCAGCTCGGTCATGCCGCCCCAGACGCCGTAGAGCTCCCGCTCCTCGATGGCGTACCGGCGGCACTGGTCGAGCACCGGGCACTGCCGGCAGAGCTGCTTGGCGAGTTCCTCGTTCTTCCGCCTCGTGCCCTTGAGGTCGTGGTCGTCGTTGTAGAACAGGTCCTGGTGGCCGACGCAGTTGCCGCGGTCAGCCCATGCCCATCGATCGTCCACTGCGGTCGAGGCGGCCTCAGCCAAATGATCATCCCACTTCCCGGGTCGGCGACGAGTCGAAAGACCGTGCGCGGAACAACGTCCCATCATCCGTTGTATGAAAGCGGGCGGACTACACCCCCAGGGGTGTGATCGCCGTATCGGGGCATCCGAGGGTTCGTTGCTAAGGTCTGTCCATGCCGGTCAGGGTGACTGTGATCAACGACTACCTCGTCGTCGTAGCCGGGGTGAACGCCATACTCTCGGAGTACGCCGACCGCATCGAGGTCGTGGAGAAGCGCACGGTCTCCAAGGGGGCGGCTCCGGTGGACGTGGCCCTGTACGACACGTTCGCCGCGCCGGTGGGTAAGCACGCCCGCCTGGCCGCGTTGCGTCAGGACCCGTCGATCGGTGCGATCGCGGTCTACTCCTTCGCCGCCGGCCGCGCTGCTGTGGAGGACAGTCTGGCGTTGGGGGCGAACGGCTTCCTCTCCAAGTCACTGTCCGCCCCGGAGCTGGTCCGGGGGATAGAGGAGATCGCGGCGGGGCGCGTCGTGACGATGGTGGGGCCGGGGCTGTCCGCCACGGGGGCCAACGACTGGCCCGCCAAGGAGGCGGGCCTCTCCGCCCGCGAAGCCGAGATGGTGGGCCTGATCGTGCAGGGCATGTCGAACCGGGAGATCGGCGACCGGTGCTACCTGTCGGCCAACACGGTCAAGACCTACATCCGTGCCGCCTACCGGAAGATGGGCGTGAACACGCGCGCCCAGGCGGTGGCCTGGGGAATCGAACACGGCCTGAAGCCCGACCGCCAGGCCTGAACCGCGGGAGTCCGGGGGCGGGGAGACGTGGGCCTTGAAATGGGTACCCTAGGGGGGTACCGTATGTCGCATGGCCGAGCACGGATACACCCCGAACAAGGACGACCACCTCAAGCGGCTGCGCCGCATCGAGGGGCAGGCCCGCGGGCTGCAGAAGATGGTCGAGGAGGACAAGTACTGCATCGACATCCTCACGCAGGTCTCCGCCATGACCCGGGCCCTGCAGTCGCTCTCGCTCAACCTGCTCGAGGAGCACCTGGGCCACTGCGTGGCCGGTGCGATCGAGCACGGCGGCCCGGAGGCGCAGGCCAAGCTCGCCGAGGCCAACGCGGCCATCGCGCGCCTGGTCAAGTCGTAGTCCGCTCCACCGAGCCGCCCTCCACCCATCTGCCACCACCAGAGGAGAACCCCATGTCCGACACCGCCACCTTCACCGTCTCCGGGATGACCTGCGGCCACTGCGTCGCGTCCGTCGAGGAGGAGGTCTCGGAGATCCCCGGCGTCCAGTCGGTCGAGGTCGACCTGGAGTCGGGCCGCCTCGTCGTCGTCGCCCCCCACCCCGTCGACCCCGCGCTCGTCCGCGCGGCCGTGGACGAGGCCGGGTACACACTCCACGACGCGGAATGAGGGAGGACGCCATGACAGGCACCGATATCGCCGGCCGACCGGCGACCACCGTCGTCGACCTCCAGATCGAGGGCATGACCTGCGCCTCGTGCGCCAACCGGATCGAGCGCAAGCTCAACAAGCTCGACGGGGTGACGGCCGAGGTCAACTACGCCACCGAGAAGGCGCGCGTGGAGTACGCCCCGGGCGTGGAGTCGCAACTCCTGCTCGACACCGTCCAGCAGGCCGGGTACTCGGCGCGGCTCCCGCAGCCCCGCACGCCCGCCGCCACCTCGACCCCGCCCGCCGCCGACGGGGCCGCCGCCGCGACGGGACATGCCGGCAACGCCACCGACGACTCCGCGGCCCCTGACCGGGTGGAGAGCCTGCGCCACCGCGTGATCGTCTCCGCGCTGCTGTCGATACCCGTGATCGCGATGGCCATGATCCCGGCGTTGCAGTTCACCAACTGGCAATGGCTCTCGTTGACCCTCGCCGCTCCGGTCGTCGTGTGGGGCGGGTGGCCGTTCCACCGCGCGGCGGCGATCAACATCCGGCACGGCTCGTTCACCATGGACACCCTCGTGTCGATCGGCACGTCCGCCGCCCTGCTGTGGTCGCTGTACGCCCTGTTCTTCGGCCACGCCGGGATGCCGGGCATGACCCACGGGTTCGAGTTCTCGCTCTCGCCCAGCGACGGCGCGGGGGACATCTACCTCGAGGCCGCCGCCGGGGTCACCACCTTCGTGCTGCTGGGTCGCTACATCGAGGCCCGGTCCAAGCGCACGGCCGGGGCGGCGCTCCGATCGCTGCTCGAGCTCGGCGCCAAGGACGTCGCGGTGCTGCGCGACGGCGTCGAGACGCGGATCCCCGTGGAGAACCTGCAGGTCGGTGACGAGTTCATCGTGCGCCCCGGCGAGAAGATCGCGACCGACGGCCGGATCGTCGACGGCGCCTCCGCCGTCGACACCGCCATGGTCACCGGTGAATCCGTGCCTGCCGAGGTCTCCACCGGCGACGCCGTGGTCGGCGGCACGGTCAACACCAGCGGGCGGCTGATCGTCCGGGCCACCCGCGTGGGATCGGACACCCAGCTCGCGCAGATGGCGCGGATGGTCGAAGACGCACAGTCCGGGAAGGCCGCCGCGCAACGCCTGGCCGACCGCATCTCCGGGGTCTTCGTCCCCGCCGTCCTGGTCTTGGCGGCCGCGACGTTCGCCTTCTGGCTGCTCACCGGATCCGGCACCTCCATGGCGTTCACGGCCGCGGTCGCGGTGCTCATCATCGCCTGCCCCTGTGCGCTCGGTCTGGCCACGCCCATGGCCCTCATGGTGGGGACCGGCCGCGGTGCGCAGCTGGGCATCCTCATCAAGGGCCCCGAGGTCCTGGAGTCCACCCGCCGCGTCGACACGATCGTGCTCGACAAGACCGGCACCGTGACCACCGGAACGCCCGCGCTGGTCTCGGTGACCGCCGCGGACGGCGAGGACGAGACGCAGGTGCTGCGCCACGCCGGTGCGGTGGAGGACGCCTCCGAGCACCCCATCGCCCGGGCCATCGCCGCCGGCGCCCGAGAGCGGGTCGGTGACCTACCGGCCGTAGCGGGCTTCCGCAACACCGAGGGGCTGGGGGTGTCGGGACGGGTCGGAGCCGACCCGACTGACGACACCCGTGACGACGACGACGAGGTGGTCGTGGTGGGCCGTCCGGCTCTCCTCGCCGAGCAGCACATGCCGCTGCCGGCCGAGCTCGAGCGGGCGGTCGACGAGGCCTCCGGGCGCGGCCAGACCGCCGTGGCGGTGGGCTGGGGTGGCCGTGCCCGCGGGGTGCTGGTGGTGGCCGACCAGATCAAGGACTCCTCCGCCGAGGCGGTCGGGAGGTTCCGCGGCCTGGGTCTCACCCCCATCCTGCTCACCGGCGACAACGCGAGGGTGGCCGCGTCGGTGGCGCAGCAGGTGGGCATCGACCCCGGGCCGGACGCCGTGATCTCCGAGACGGTCATCGCTGAGGTGCTGCCAGCGGAGAAGGTGGACGTGATCCGCAGGCTGCAGGCGCAGGGCCGGGTCGTGGCCATGGTCGGCGACGGCGTCAACGACGCGGCCGCCCTCGCCACCGCCGATCTGGGGCTGGCGATCGGGACGGGCACCGACGCGGCGATCGAGGCCTCCGATCTCACCCTGGTCCGCGGAGACCTGCGCGCCGCGGCCGATGCGATCCGGCTGTCCCGCAGCACCCTGCGGACCATCAAGGGCAACCTGTTCTGGGCGTTCGCCTACAACGTGGCCGCGCTGCCCCTGGCGGCGGCCGGGTTGCTCAACCCGATGATCGCGGGCGCGGCGATGGCG
The DNA here is from genome assembly GCF_014145125.1 of Dietzia sp. CQ4. Taxonomy (NCBI): domain Bacteria; kingdom Bacillati; phylum Actinomycetota; class Actinomycetes; order Mycobacteriales; family Dietziaceae; genus Dietzia; species Dietzia sp. CQ4. Next base: position 6,307 of record NZ_JAALDZ010000093.1, read on the forward strand.
TTCTCCTCGGTGTTCGTGGTGGCCAACAGCCTGCGGCTGCGCCGCTTCCGCGCGGCGGAGTAGCGGGTTTCGCACGGTTGCATCCGCGGTGAGCGTGGGTACGGTGACGGCCACGACGCCGACACGCACGACGCCGACTAGGAGGTCCACCGGATGACCGCACAGAACCGACCTGGACAGACCGTTCCCGACCAGACAGTTCACGCCCAGACCGTGCCCACTCTCCGCCGAGCCCGCAGGGGCAGCGCCTTCGTCGCACTCACCGCAGCCGCGGTGCTGGCCGCCTCGTGCGGGACGGGGGAGGACTCTCCCGCCGCCGAGGGGACCACCACCCCCCAGGACACCGCCACCACCGCTGACGCGGGAGCCGGGGGCGAGGAGCAGGGCGACCGGGCCTTCGCCACCGCGGAGCTCACAGACCCCGAGGGCGGACCGCTGGGCACGGTGGAGTTCGTCGAGTCCGACGGCGGCACCCTGGTCACCGTCGAGGCCAGCGGACTCGAGCCCGGATTCCACGGACTGCACATCCACACGACCGGGCTGTGTGAGCCGGACAGCGCCAATCCCAACGACCCCGAGGAGAGGGGCGCGTTCCTCTCGGCCGGCGGGCATCTGGCCGGGCCGGACGGCGGGGCCGGGCATCCCGAGCACGCGGGCGACCTGCCGCCGCTGTACGTCGCCGGCGACGGGACCGCCCGCCTCACCACCCTGACAGACCGGCTGGACCGGGAGCTTTTGCTGGACGACGACGGTTCGGCCGTGATGATCCACGAGGACCCGGACAACCTCGCCCACATCCCGGAGCGCTACGCACCGGACGGGCCGGATGAGGACACGCTGATGGCCGGCGACGGAGGCAGCAGGATCGCCTGCGGGGTGGTCGTCGGCTGACCCCCTCCGACACGTGACCGGACAACTGTCCGGTCACGTGTCTGATAACCCCCCGATCAGGCGGCCTGCTCTGGTAGCGTCCGCCGCGAACAGGCGCGCGTCACCACGCGCCGCCTCAGGTCGGGAGGGGACACATGGCCATCCGGGTCGCACAGATCGCCACGGGGAACGCCGGGGCGATCGCCCTGCGCCACCTCATCGAGGACCCGCGCTTCGACCTGGTGGGCGTCTGGGTCCACTCCGCGGACAAGGCGGGCAGGGACGCGGGTGAGCTCGCCGGTCTCGGGGTGGACACGGGCATCACCGCCACCACGAGTGCGACCGACATCGTGGCCGCGGCGCCCGACTGCGTGGTCTACTGCGCGATGAGCGACACCAGGCCGGTGGAGGCCGCGCGCGACATCCGCGAGTACCTCGCCGCCGGGATCAACGTGGCGGGCACCGCGCCCACTCCGCTCATCAACCCCGCCGCGGGCGTCCCCGACAGCGCGCGCGCCAAGCTCGAGGCCGCGGCCCTGGAGGGCGGTGCCACCCTCTTCGTCACCGGCGTGGACCCGGGGTTCACCAACGATCTCCTGCCGCTCGCGATCACCGGCACCTGCCGCGAGGTGCGCCAGGTCCGCTGCACCGAGTTCTCCGACTACGCCACCTACGATTCCACCGAGTCGATGGTCGACGTCATGGGTTTCGGCACCCCGCTCGACCAGACCCCGCTGCTGTTCCTGCCCGGGGTGTTGACGGCGGGGTGGGGGGCGTCGATCCACCTGCTCGCCGCCGGGTTGGGCGTGGAGGTGGACGAGATCACCGAACACGTCGAGCGCGAACCCGCCCCGGAGACCTACGAGGTCGCGGCCTGCACCATCGCCGAGGGCACCCAGGCGGGGTTCCGCTTCCAGATCACCGGCATGGTGGCGGGCGAGCCCGTCATCGTGGTCGAACACGTCACCCGGACCCGGGACGACCTGCGGCCGGACTGGCCGTACGCGGTCCAGGAGGGGCACTCGTACCGCGTCGAGGTGATCGGCGAGCCGTCGTACGTCCTCGACCTGGCCGCGCAGAGCGCGGACGGCGACCACAACTACTCGGCGATCCTCGCCGGGGTCGGCAGGGTGGTCAACGCCGTACCCGCCGTCGTGGCCGCGGCGCCGGGGTTGACCACGACGCTGGATCTGCCGCTCACCGGCGCGCCGGGCATCGTCGGTACGCGCTGACGCGTCGACCGGCGTCGTCACCACAGCTGTTCACGAGTAGAGGGAGTCGTCATGGGTCGGGTCGAGGGCAAGGTCGCCATCATCACGGGTGCCGCACGGGGGATGGGCGAGGCCGACGCGCGCCGGCTCGTCGCGGAGGGCGCGAAGGTCGTGCTCACCGACGTGCTGGACGATCAGGGCGAGGCCGTGGCGGCCGAGCTGGGGGAGGGCGCGCGCTACCGCCATCTCGACGTGTCCGATGCGGAGCAGTGGAAGGCCGTCGTCGAGGAGACGGTCGCCGACTGGGGTGGGGTCGACGTGTTGGTCAACAACGCGGGGATCGCCAACGGGGCCGAGCTGCACAGGTTCCGGCACGACAAGTGGCAGCAGATCCTGGACGTGAACCTCACGGGGACCTTCTACGGATGTCAAGCCGTCACCGAGACGATGATCGCCGCCGGTGGTGGGTCGATCATCAACGTCTCGTCGATCGAGGGAATGCGCGGTACGCCGTGGGCGCACGGGTACGTGGCCGCCAAGTGGGCCGTCCGTGGGCTCACCAAATCGGTCGCGCTCGAGCTCGCCCCGCACGGCATCCGCTGCAACTCGCTGCACCCGGGCCTCGTGCGCACCCCCATCACCGAGGGGATCCCGGACGACATGATCCCGATCCCCCTCGGCCGGCTGGGCACCGTCGAGGACGTGGCCAACTTCGTGCTGTTCCTGGCCTCCGACGAGTCCTCCTACGCCACCGCCACGGAGTTCGTGGTGGACGGCGGGACCATCAACGGGATCCCGCACAAGCAGCTGTAGGGCGTGACCGCGGCGGCCTACTTCTCCCGCGGCGCTCGGCCCATCAGGTAGAACTCCGGGTTCGGCCGCATGTCGGTGGCGTTGGCCACCCGGTTGCTCAGCCCGAACAGGCCGGTGATCGTCGCGATGTCCCACGCGTCCTCGTCGTCCAGGCCGTGCGCGTGCAGCGCGGCGAAGTCGGCGTCGACGAGCTCGTCGGACCGCAGGTTGACCTTGGTGGCGAAGTCGCAGATGGCGCGTTCCCGTGGGGTCAGCTCGGCCTTGTGATGGCTCACGGCCAACTGGTCGGAGAGGTACGGGTCCTTCTTGACGATGCGGAGGATCGCACCGTGCGCCACCACGCAGAACTGGCAGTTGTTCTGCGCGGAGATGGTCACGATGATCATCTCCTTGTCCGCCTTGGACATGTTCGAGCCCTCGCGGTCCATCACCGCGTCGTGGTAGGCGAAGAAGGCCCGCCACTCCGCCGGGCGGCGCCCGAACATCAGGAACACCTCGGGGACGAACCCGGCCTTCTCCTGCTCCGTCAGAATGCGCTCCCGCAGGTCGTCGGGGAGATCGGCGAGCTCGGCGAGGGGGAAACGGTCGGACATGTGCGGCTCCGGGGGAGTGGGGCGCCCGGGTGGGGCGCCGGGCTGGGGGGCGGGGAACTGAGCAGTGGAGGGGCTCAGGGCTGGAGGGGCTGGAGGTCTGCCCAGAGGCTATGCCGCGTCGCCCGCCGCCGGATCAGGATCGCGCCGCGGACCCCCACGTGTGTACCCGCTCGATCTCCAGCCAGGCGTCGACGCGGGCGCGATCGCGGACCGGGTACTGCTGGTCCGTGTAGTGCCGGGACAGCGCGTCGATGCCGGCCAGGTCCGGGTCCTCGGCGATCTCGGTGATCCGGCCCTGGATGCTCACGTGCGAGTACCAGTCGTCCGCGTCCAGCACGGACAGTGCCACCCGCGGGTCGCGCCGCAGGTGCTGGAGTCGGACCCGGCCGGCGTCCAGGTTGAGGTGGATGCGGCCGGCGACCAGCCGGTACCAGGTGGGCACGGTCACCGGGGAACCGTCCCTGCGCAGCGTGGCCATGACGCACGGATTCGGCCGGGCGAGCAGGCGGCGCAGGTCGTCGGTCAGCGGGGAGCCGGACGGGTGTGATTCGGGCTGGTGCGATTCGGACTGGTGTGAGTCAGACACGGCGCGCGGTCCTCTCGTCGGTGGCGGGTACTCCGGTCCAGTGTGCGCGTCGTCCGCGCCGAGGGGTGGCGCTATACCCCCGAGGGTTTTACGGTGGAGTGTGTACCTGTTCCCCACGGAAACGGACACACACCATGCTCTTCGAGCGCATCTATGACTACGACCTGGCCCACGCCAGCTACTTCATCGGCTGCCAGAGCAGCAGTGAAGCGATCGTCGTGGACCCCAGCCGCGACCTGAGGCCCTACTTCGAGATGGCCGACCAGCACGGCATGACCATCGTCACGGTCACCGAGACCCACATCCACGCCGACTACCTGTCCGGCACCCGCGAGCTGGCCGCCGCCACCGGCGCCACCGTGTATCTCTCCGACGAGGGCGGCGAGGACTGGCGCTACGGCTTCGAGGGCGAGCGGCTCCGCCACGGCGACACCATCGAGCTCGGCAACGTCCGACTCGAGGCCGTGCACACCCCCGGCCACACGCCCGAGCACCTGATGTTCCTCGTCACCGACGGCGCGTTCGCCGACGAACCCGGCTACGCACTCACCGGCGACTTCGTGTTCTGCGGTGACCTGGGCCGACCGGACCTGCTCGACGAGACCGCCGGCGGCAGCGACTCAGGCGGCGACGACTCCGGAGCGGACACCCGCGTCGAGAGCGCCGGGCAGCTGTTCGCCAGCCTGCGCGAGCACTTCCTCACCCTGCCCGACCACGTCCAGGTGTTCCCGGCCCACGGCGCGGGCTCCGCCTGCGGCAAGTCACTGGGCGCGCTGCCGTCCAGCTCGGTGGGATACGAGCGGAAGTTCGCGTGGTGGCCGAAGTACGTGGAGAACGACGACGAGGAGGGCTTCATCTCCGAACTCCTCGACGGCCAGCCGGACGCGCCGGCCTACTTCGGGCGGATGAAGCGGCAGAACCGGGACGGCCCCTCCGTCCTCGGCCATCCACTTCCGGAGCTGCCCGAGCTGCCAGCGGAAGAGGTGGCCTCCGGCATCGACTCCGGTGCCCTCGTCGTCGTCGACCCCCGACCCGCCGACGACGTCCACGACGGCACCGTCGACCGCGCCATCAACCTCCCGGCCGGTCAGGCCGGCACCTACGCCGGCTGGGCCATCGACCCGGAGTCCGACACCCGCGGCCTGGTCCTCCTCGCCGAGGACGCCGAGGCGGCCGACGAGCTGCGGCGCCACGTCATCCGCGTGGGCGTCGACTCCACGCGCGGGTACGTCACCTCCACCGACGGACTGCCCACGTTCCGCCCGGAGACCGTGGACCCGGAGGACCTGGAGGCCCACGAGCACACCATGGTGCTCGACGTCCGCGCCACCTCCGAGTACTCCGACGGCCACGTCCCCGGCGCCACCCAGCTGCACGGCGGCCAGGTGATGTGGGAGCGCGACGAGCTGCCCGACCCGGGCACGATCGTCACCTACTGCCAGTCGGGTGCCCGCAGCTCGGTCGTGGCCAGTGCGCTGCGCAGCGTCGGGTACGACGTCACCGAACTCGAGGGCAGCTATTCCGCCTGGGAGGAGGCCGGACTGCCCACCGAGTGACCGGCCGGCCGCGGGTCCGCACTCGGCCGCGGGTCCGAGCTCGGCCGCGGCCCCACGGCCTCGCCCGCGGGAAGGAACCGTCCCGCCGAGAACTGTCGGCCGTACCCCTCGGCGAACTCGCCGTCGGACCACACCACGTGGCCGCTGATGATCGTGGCGGCCACCGCGCGGTCGTTGCGGTTGACCATGCGGTGGATGCCGCCGAGCTCCGGCATCGCCTCCTCGTGGTAGTCCAGCGACTCGCCGTCGAGGCCGGCCGGGTCGATCACCACCACGTCGGCTCGACGCCCGGGTGCGATCCGCCCGGCGTCGAGCCGGTAGAAGTCGGCGAGTTCTCCGGTGAGCTTGAACACGGCCTCCTCGACGGACAGGAACGGGGTACCCCGACGATCCGCCTCGTGCACGCGCTCGAGCAGGCGGACGCCGAAGTTGTAGAAGGCCATGTTGCGCAGGTGCGCCCCGGCGTCGGAGAAGCCGATGGTGATCCCCGGGGTCCGCGCGAGCCGGTTGGCGACCTCCTCGCGCGCGTTGGCGATGGTGGTGGTCCACCGCAGGTCGGCGCCGTGCTCCACGACCAGGTCGAGGAAGCAGTCAGCGGGGTGCAGTGACCGTGCGCGGGCGACGTCGCCGACGGTCCTGCCGACCAGCGACTCGTCGGGGCAGGCCACGATCAGGGCGTCGTCGAAGTCGCGGTGCCACACCCGTGGGCTGAACCGCTTCTCGAAGTCCCGCCGGAACCAGCGCCGGTAGCCCTCCTTCTCGAGCAGATCGGTGCGGGCCATCTCGTCCTTGAGGTGTAGCGCCTCGCGTCCGGAGCCGAACTCCTCGAAGACCACCAGGTCGATCCCGTCGGCCCACACCTTGAAGGTGGTGGGCAGGTGCTGCCACACGAACCTGCCCCTTCCGAGAGTGTTGGCCACCCATGCCAGCGGCCGGAAGATGCGGTTGACCCACGGCTCGGCCAGGGTGTCCGCGGCGGCGAGGAGTGAGACCCGCAGCGGCTTGCGGAAGAGTCCCGTGCTGGTGGCCACGTAGAAGGCCACGTCGACCTTGGTGTTGAGGTTCGGCACGCCCTGCAGGACCCGGTCGCGCCGGCGGAGGATCCGGCTGAGGCGCCGGAACTCCTTCCACGAGGCGTGTGTGGAGGGCAGGGTCCGCGAGCGGTAGCGGTCGCCGTCCATCTTGTCCCACGGGTTGGTCATGGTGGAGACCCCGAGGAAACCCAGGTCGAGGGCCTCGTCCACCCGCCGTTCGATCTCGCGCAACTCCTCCCGACCGGGGGAGTGCTCCGGGTCGGTCGCCCGGCCCAGGCCCATCACGGAGGCGCGGACGTCGGAGTGGCCGAGGAAGCTCGCCACGTTGGGCCCCAGCGGCAGGGCCTCGACCGCGCGCCGCCATGCCGCCGGGTCGGACCAGGACTTCGTGCGCTCGAGTGCCTCGAGGACGGCGTCCCGGGGCAGGGCCTCGACGCGGCTGAACAGGTCGGCCACGTCGACGGTGTCCGAGTAGACCCCGGACAGGGAGCAGTTGCCCACGAGCACGGTGGTCACCCCGTGCCGCACCGACTCGCCGAGCCCGGGGGAGACCAGCAGTTCGACGTCGTAGTGGGTGTGGGTGTCGACGAATCCGGGCATCACCCATCTGCCGTCGGCCTCGATGACGCGGGTGCCGGGCGAGATCGGGAGCGGGGCGGGGCTCACCGCCGCGACGACGCCGGATCGGATCCCGACGTCGGACCGGACGCCCGGCGCGCCGGTTCCGTCGTAGACGGTCCCGCCGCGGATCACGATGTCGAAGTCGGCGCCGCCCGGGCTGGCGTGATCAGTGGTGTCCACGAGGCACTCCCTGGTTTGTGACACAAAACACATACTTCACCAGGCTACCCGGACGCTGGTCCAAGTCCAGACCTCGTCGCGAATTCCCCTGCGCCGCCCGGCCGCCGTGGGCTCCGGCGAGAGGCCGCCGCCCCGGAGTGCCCGTGTCGTCGCGTGGTCACACCCGCTCACGTTTCCCGAGGTGGCGTTCCCGCTCAGGTGCCGTTTGCGACCACTCGCCGGAGGGCGCCCTGGAGCACCGGCGGCACGGCGCCGCCGCGCGGTATCGGCCGGTCGCCGCGCGAGTGAGGCACCCGCGGGCCGGGAGTAGCGTTGTCGCGCATGACCACACGCACGGAGCGCCTCGACGGCCTGCCGTTCACCCGCAAGCACCGCAGGCTGTTGCTCGGATCCGGGGTCGGGTGGGCGCTGGACGCCATGGACGTGGGCCTCATCTCCTTCGTCATGGCCGCGCTGGCAGTGCACTGGGCGCTCACCCCCACCGAGCTGTCCTGGATCGGGTCCATCGGGTTCGTCGGCATGGCGATCGGCGCCGCGCTGGGCGGTCTGCTCGCGGACAGGATCGGTCGCCGCCAGGTCTTCGCCGCGACGCTGCTGGTCTACGGACTGGCCACGGGCGCGGCGGCCCTGTCGACCGGCATCGCGGTGCTCATCGTCCTGCGCTTCATCGTGGGCCTCGGCCTGGGTGCCGAGTTGCCTGTCGCGTCCACGCTGGTCAGCGAGTTCGCGCCCCGCCGGATCCGCGGCAGGGTCGTGGTGATCCTCGAGGGGTTCTGGGCCGTCGGCTGGATCATGGCGGCGCTCATCGGGTACTTCGTGGTCCCGACCGGCGACGACGGATGGCGCTGGGCGCTGGCCGTGGGTCTGGTCCCCGCCGCCTACGCGTTGGTGATCCGGTTCGGGCTGCCCGAGTCGGTGCGGTTCCTGGAATCGAAGGGCCGGGTCGACGAGGCCGAACGGATCGTCCGCGACTACGAGGCCTCGGCCGGGGTCGAGCCGCCCGCCGACTCGGCCGGGGTCGAGCCGCCCGCCGCCGCGATCGACGGGGCGGCGACGGACCGGCTCGAGCCCGTCGAGGAGTCCGCCCGCGAGTCGATCTGGTCCCCGCGACTGCGACGCCGGACCGGTGCCCTGTGGATCGTGTGGTTCGGGATCAACTTCTCCTACTACGGCGCGTTCATCTGGCTGCCCAGCCTGCTGGTCTCGCAGGGTTTCGACCTGGTCAGGTCGTTCGGTTACACCCTCATCATCACGCTCGCCCAGTTGCCGGGGTACGCGGTGGCGGCGTGGCTCATCGAGGTGTGGGGCCGCCGCGTCACCCTCGCGGTGTTCCTGTCCGGTTCGGCGGTCGCCGCCGGCCTGTTCGGGCTCGCGGGCTCGCCGGCGACGATCATCGCCGCGGGCATGGCGCTGTCGTTCTTCAATCTCGGCGCGTGGGGCGCGCTGTACGCGATCGGCCCCGAGCTCTACCCCACCAGGACCCGCGGGTCCGGCACCGGCGCGGCGGCCGCGTTCGGGAGGATCGCCTCGATCATCGCGCCACTGCTCGTCCCGGTGATGCTCGGCGCAGGGGGCACCGCGATGGTCTTCGGGGTGTTCGCGGCGGCCTTCGTCGTGGCAGCGCTGGCGGCTTTCACCCTCCCGGAGCGCAAGGGCGTCGCGCTCGAGGAGACCTGACCCGCCTCGCGGCCCGTCGGCCGACCGAGGCGCGGATGCGGCAGCGGGCCGCGGATGTGACGATGACGCGGTGACCCCTCGCGTGATCGGTGCGCTCGTCTCCGTGCTCGGCCTGCTCGTCGTGCTCGGGGGGATCCTGCTGGGCAGCATCGGGGTGGCCACGGGCGGGTGGATCCAACGGGTGGACTGCGGCACCTACTTCAGCCCCGACTACCGCGAGGCCCGGGACAAGGACAACGCCCTCACCTCGTTGAGCTGGGCGGACCTCCTCCGGGGCGAGCGCCCCCAGCCGAGTTCGGAGGCGCAGGAGGCCTGTGACTCCGCCCTCGCCCAACGCAGGGTCCCCGTACTGGCATCGCTGGGCGTGGGGGCGACGATCGTGGCGGTCGGACTCGGTCTGGGAGTGTTCCCCGCGGTGGCGGCCCTCGGGAGGAGAGAGGGCGACGGCGGGCCGGGGACCGCGCACGGGCCGGGGACCGGGCACGGTCCGGGGACCGGGCACGGACCGGGCAACCCCGCCGGGTAGAACCGTGGACGGCGGGACCCGGCCGATGGGTTCAGTCCCGCGTCTCGCGCCCGTCGCCCAGCTCGCGGATCCGCTCGGTGGCCGCGCGGAGGCGTTCCTTGCGCGCCTCGTCGTCGGACTCCTTGAGCTCCTCGTAGAGCTCCTCGTCCGAGTCGGTGAACTGCAGGATGGCGCGCGGAACCCCCAGGGTCAGGACCAGCGACGGCCAGACGATCCACGCGTAATCCCAGCCCACCACGAACTGGAGTACGAGGAACGCCACGAGCGTCGCCCCCAGGACCAACCCGTCGAGCGTCTCCACCGTCTTGCCCCGTTTGCGGAGATCCTGGAGCTCGCGATCCGGGTCCGATGCCGCCGGCGACGACGACGAGGTGCGCACCAGCTCGCCACCGGCCGCCGTGGCCGACTGGACGATCATGCCGTCAACGCTGGTCAGGGGCATTCCGCCCGGGAGATCGCTGAACGACCCGCGGAGCTGACCCAGGGTGCGGGCCGCTGCGATGTCGCCCGAACGGGAGTGGAACTCCGGGTCGTCGAGGCGCCCCGCGGCATAGTGGTCGCCCAGCGCGGTGAGGGCGTGCAGACGCTCGGAGTCCGAGAGCAACAGATCATCGGGATCGGTCATGTGTCCAGGCTATGAGGGGACGCCTCCGACCGCCATAGGTGATCGCACCCATCCGCTGTCATTTCCGGCAGCGTGTCACATCCGGTGACGCTGGTGCGTCGAAGGGGTATGAGTACACATCAGAACGACCACGGACAGCGCAAACAGGTCAGCGCGGGCGCGATGGCGCCCATGCTGGCGCTCGAGGCCTACACCCGGGCCCGGGTCTCCCGCTCCGACAGTCACCTCATCAGGCTCCGCGTCTCGGCGGTGAACGAGTGCCGCTTCTGCACCGCCATGCACCGGCGCGACGCCCGTAAAGACGGCTGGGACGACGCCCGGATCGTGGCCGCCGAGGACTGGCCCGCCCACGCCGGTGAGCTGTCCGAGGGGGACCTCACGGTCCTGCGGTTCGCCGACGCGGTCACCCACATCCACGGCGAGGACTCGGTCTCGGACGAGCTCTGGGACGACGTGGTCCGACACCGGGGCGAGTCGGGCACTGGACAGCTGCTGATGGAGGTCGTCACCATCAACGCATGGAACCGGATCGCAGTGGCCACCCGGAAGGATCCGGGCTCGCTCAGGGGCGTGCGCCGGGAGGACATCGATCCCGTTCGCCCGAGGTGACGACGGCCGGTGCGCTCGCCGGACTCGACCGGGCCGCGGTGGACCGGGTCCGGGGACGGCTCCTCGGGGTCGGGTACCGCATCACCGGGACGTGGGCCGACGCGGAGGACGCCGCCGACGAGGCCCTGGCCCGCCTGGTCGGTCTCGAGGCGGGATCGGCGCCCGACAACCCCGAGGCGTGGCTCACCACGGTCACCACGCGCCTGTGCCTGGACCGGCTGCGGCGACGCAGGCGGGAGGACTACGTGGGGGCGTGGCTCCCCGAACCCGTCGACACCGCCCTGTTGCCCTCGGAGCTGGCCGAGCAGCGCGACGACCTGCGGATCGCCGTCCTGCTGGCCTACGAGCAGCTCGGCCCCGAGGAGCGCGCGGCCTTCGTCCTGCGCGAGGCCTACTCCCTGCCCTACGCCGAGATCGCCGGCGCACTGGACGCGGCCGTGCCCACGGTCCGTCAGTGGGTGAGCCGGGCGAGGCGCAGATTGGACACCGACCTGCGTCCGCCGGAGCGTGCACCGGATGCGGTGATCTCTCGGCTGGTCGAGGCCGTCCTGGCCGGTGACCTCCAGCAGACGATCGAGGTGCTCACCGCGGACGCCCGGGTGGTCTCGGACAGCGACGGGAAGGTCAACGCCGCCCGCAGGGACATCGTGGGGGCCCGCAAGTGTGCGTACTTCCTCATCAAGGCGGCGGAGCTGTCCGACGGCATGATCGCTCCGGTCGAGGTGAACGGGGAGTTCGCGCTGGCTGTGGTCTCCCGTGGGGTCGTCCGGGTGGCCCAGCTGGGTGTGGTCGACGGCCGCGTCACGCGGGTCTACTTCCACTCCAACCCGGCCAAACTCACGCGGCTCGCGTTTCCGGAGGGGTTCGAGCCGAGCGCGTGAGGCGGCGGCCCGCGGCAGCCCGGTCTGGGGCTACTCGGGCACCCACATGGCCATCTCGTTCCCGCCGGGCTCCCGGAAGTGGAACCGTCGGCCGCCCGGGAAGGAGAAGGGTTCGAGGGTCACCACGCCGCCCGCGGCCTCGACCCGTCCGCGCGCCTCGGCCAGGTCGGCAACCAGGATCACCATCAGCGGTGCCGGTGACTGCTCGTCGTCGTCGCCCTGGATCCCCACCTCGATCCCGCCGCCGGTGAGGTCGGTGTACGACGTCCCGTACACGGTGGGCGACCAGCCGCACACCGTCGCCAGGAACTCGGCGGTCGCGGGCATCGACGTACTGGGGAATTCGACCATGGTGATCTGGTCCGGGGTCCTGTCCTGCATGCGCCCGACGGTACGGGCACCATGGGTGCGGTGGCGCGGTTTCGATCCCTCTACCCGGTTCTGGCTCCCCCGGTCCTCCTCGCCGCGACGGCCTGCGCGGGCGGGGCCGCGCCGACCCCTGTGCCGTCCCCTCCGACGAGCACCGGCCCGATCGGCGCGGCGAACGTTCCGCTCGACACCACGATCGATGTCCCCGGCTCACGCGCGGCACTCGAGGCGGGACAGGCGGAGATCCGACGGGTCCTCGAGGGCAGGATCGGTGCGGACGGATGGAGGGAGGCGCGCGCGGCGCAGGAGGTCGCCTGTCCCAGTCGGAGCGACGCGGCCGGTGTCGGGGACGCCGGGATCGGCAAGTTCTACGCCCGCGAGATGCGTCACCCCGATGCCCTGGACCCCGCCGGGTGGGACCGGGCTCTGGAGGAGGTCCTGAACGCCGTCGAGCCGCACGGTTTCCGGCCCAGGCCCACCGACGAGGGACCGACGCGGCCCGGGATCCACTACGTCTACCTGGTCAACGACCACCGGGACGAGCTGACCCTGTCCACGCATCCGACGATCGGTACCGGCTACGGCGGGTTCGGCGTCTGCTACCCCTGGGGGGACTGAAGGATCGTGGGCGGGGGCGGGACCGCCGGTGACGGGCCCGTCGCCCGAGCCTCTCGCCCGGCCCTCACGCCCGGGATCGTGCCCGCGCCAGGTCCCATCGTCCGAGGAGTGCGGTGGCGGCGGCGCCTGGATCGGGCGCGGTCATCACGGCCGACACCACGCACACGCCGTCCAGGGCGGTGTCGGCGAGGAGGCCGACGTTCGCAGCGGTGATCCCGCCGATGCCCACCGCCGGGACGCCACGTCGGTGGGCCGCGCGGGCGATCCGGTCGGCTCCTGCCGGACCG
>NZ_JAALDZ010000094.1:0-18127 GCF_014145125.1 Dietzia sp. CQ4
CGACGACCACTGCGGAGGCCGGGAGGCCGCCGGGCCGCGGGCTGCCCCGTGGTCGGGCGCTGGCGTACGCCGCGCTGGCGGTGGGCCTGGTGGCGGGAGCCACCGGTGCGTTCCTGGCCACGGAACCCGGTGTGGACGTCGACAACCAGGCGTTCGTCGATCAGGCCGTCACCGACGAGGTCCTGACGGCCGCGAGCACGAACGTGCAGCGTCTCGTCGCGATCGATCACGAGTCCCTCGACGAGTACCACGACTCGCTGGGGGAGTTCCTCACCCCGGCCCTCGTGTCCGAGCTGGACGAGAACTGGCCCGCGCTCCGCGACAGCTACGAGCAGTCGGCCACCGCCGTCGAGGCGCAGGTCCGCGAGGCGGGTCTGTCCTACCTCGACGGGGACAAGGCCGAGGTGCTTCTGGTGCAGGACGTCTCGATGACCCGTGACGGCGTCGCGGCCGGCAGCACCAGCGGCACCTACCTGGTCGGTCTCGACCGGATCGACGGGGTGTGGAAGCTGTCGCGGATCCCCGACCTGCCGTCCTGACGGGTCGGTGGAGAGGCGATCTCGAGCCGGACCGCGTCGGATCCTTGACGAACGGCCTCCGACCCGTCACCCTTTAGGGGCATCGGGCGATCAATTCGCCCGCCGGTGCGACGTCCCGACCGGGGGCCGATGAGGCGAGAGCCACGAGGGCAACCAGCGCAGGGACGGACGGCGCACCCGCCCGCGCACAGCCTCCGGGATCACTCCCGTTGACGGCTGGACTTCCGCGCCGCTATCTACTAGATTAGGTCGTTGCGCTGGCTGCTATTTGCACTCTCGTCCGTCCGTGACGGCTCGTCCCCGGTCCCACCGGGTGTTCTCCGAGTCCTCGATCGGGTCGGATCTGGGTGGATACCCGTCGGCGGACCGCTCGCAGATACATCTGTGGTCACCGCCCGTGGTGATCACGTGAGGTGCTGGAAGGACCCATCTTGGCAGTCTCCCGCCAGACCAAGTCAGTTTCCACCGTTCCCGGTGCGCCCCGGAGGGTCTCGTTCGCGAAACTCTCCGAGCCGTTGCCGGTCCCGGGACTGCTCGACCTCCAGACGGAGTCGTTCGAGTGGTTCATCGGGTCGGAGGAGTGGCAGAAGAGGGCCGCGTCACGCGGCGTCACGAACCTCGAGGGAGGCCTGGAGTCGATCCTCAGGGAGATCTCCCCGATCGAGGACTTCTCCGGATCCATGTCGCTCTCGTTCTCGGATTCGTACTTCGAAGAGGTCAAGGCCTCCATGGAGGACTGCCGCGAGAAGGACCGCACCTACGAGGCGCCCCTGTTCGTCACCGCCGAGTTCGAGAACACCGAGACGGGCGAGATCAAGTCGCAGACCGTCTTCATGGGTGACTTCCCGATGATGACGGACAAGGGCACGTTCATCATCAACGGCACCGAGCGCGTCGTCGTCTCGCAGCTCGTCCGCTCGCCGGGCGTGTACTTCGACCGGAGCCGCGACAAGTCCACGGAGCGCGACGTCCACTCCGTCAAGGTCATCCCGTCGCGTGGCGCGTGGCTCGAGTTCGACGTGGACAAGCGCGACACGGTCGGTGTGCGCATCGACCGCAAGCGCCGCCAGTCCGTGACCGTGCTGCTCAAGGCGCTCGGCTGGACCACCACCGAGATCAAGGAGCGCTACGGCTTCTCCGAGATCATGATGTCCACGCTCGAGAAGGACACGGTCGAGGACACGGACCAGGCCCTGCTCGAGATCTACCGCAAGCTGCGTCCGGGCGAGCCGCCGACCCGCGAGTCCGCGGAGGCGCTGCTGGAGAACCTGTTCTTCAAGGAGAAGCGCTACGACCTGGCCCGCGTCGGCCGCTACAAGGTCAACCGCAAGCTCGGTCTGCCGGATCCCGAGGGTGACGACACCACCACGCTCACGCGTGAGGACATCGCCGCCACCATCGAGTACCTCGTGCGCCTCCACGCGGGCGAGAGCTCGATGCAGGTCTCCGGTGGCCGCGAGGTCCCGGTCGACGTCGACGACATCGACCACTTCGGCAACCGCCGTCTGCGTACCGTCGGCGAGCTCATCCAGAACCAGGTCCGCGTGGGCCTGTCCCGGATGGAGCGTGTGGTCCGCGAGCGGATGACCACGCAGGACTCCGAGGCGATCACCCCGCAGTCGCTGATCAACATCCGGCCCATCACCGCCGCGCTCAAGGAGTTCTTCGGAACCTCCCAGATGTCGCAGTTCATGGACCAGAACAACCCGCTGTCGGGTCTGACCCACAAGCGGCGCCTGTCGGCCCTGGGCCCCGGTGGCCTCTCCCGCGAGCGCGCCGGCCTCGAGGTGCGCGACGTGCACGCCTCGCACTACGGCCGCATGTGCCCGATCGAGACCCCCGAGGGTCCGAACATCGGTCTGATCGGATCGCTCTCGGTCTACGCCCGGGTCAACCCGTTCGGCTTCATCGAGACCCCGTACCGCCGGGTCGTCGACGGCGCCGTCACCGACCAGGTGGACTACCTGACCGCCGACGAGGAGGACCGCCACGTCGTGGCGCAGGCCAACTCGGAGATCGACGCGGACGGCAGGTTCGTCGAGGACCGCGTCCTCGTGCGCAAGAAGCACGGTGACGTCGAGGTCGTCGCGGGTACGGACGTCGACTACATGGACGTCTCGCCGCGGCAGATGGTCTCCGTGGCCACCGCGATGATCCCGTTCCTCGAGCACGACGACGCCAACCGCGCCCTGATGGGTGCGAACATGCAGCGCCAGTCGGTCCCGCTCGTGCGTTCCGAGGCGCCGCTCGTCGGCACCGGCATGGAGCTGCGCGCGGCCGTGGACGCGGGCGACGTCGTCGTCAACACCCGTGCGGGCATGGTGGAGGAGGTCTCGGCCGACTTCATCACCGTCATGGACGACGACGGTGGTCGTCAGACCTACCGTCTGGCCAAGTTCGCGCGGTCCAACCAGGGCACCTGCTCCAACCAGAAGCCGATCGTGGACGAGGGGATGCGCGTCGAGGCCGGCCAGGTCCTCGCCGACGGACCCTGCACCGAGAACGGTGAGATGGCGCTGGGCAAGAACCTGCTCGTGGCGATCATGCCGTGGGAGGGCCACAACTACGAGGACGCGATCATCCTCTCGCAGCGCCTGGTGGAGGAGGACGTGCTGACGTCCATCCACATCGAGGAGCACGAGATCGACGCCCGCGACACCAAGCTGGGCGCCGAGGAGATCACCCGCGACATCCCCAACGTCTCCGACGAGGTCCTCGCGGACCTGGACGACCGTGGCATCGTGCGCATCGGCGCCGAGGTCCGTGACGGCGACGTGCTGGTCGGCAAGGTCACGCCCAAGGGCGAGACCGAGCTCACCCCGGAGGAGCGCCTGCTGCGCGCCATCTTCGGTGAGAAGGCCCGCGAGGTGCGCGACACGTCGCTGAAGGTGCCCCACGGTGAGTCCGGGAAGGTGATCGGCGTCCGCGTGTTCTCGCGTGACGACGACGACGACCTGCCCCCCGGCGTCAACGAGTTGGTCCGCGTCTACGTGGCGCAGAAGCGCAAGATCCAGGACGGCGACAAGCTCGCCGGCCGCCACGGCAACAAGGGCGTCATCGGCAAGATCCTCCCCGCCGAGGACATGCCGTTCATGCCCGACGGCACGCCCGTGGACATCATCCTCAACACGCACGGCGTCCCGCGTCGTATGAACATCGGTCAGATCATGGAGACCCACCTCGGCTGGCTGGCCAAGGCGGGCTGGGAGGTGCCCCGCGAGGCGGACGGTTCCCTCCCCGAGTGGGCGACCAAGCTGCCGGAGGAGATCTACAGCGTCGAGGCCGGCACCAACACGGCGACCCCCGTCTTCGACGGTGCGGCGGACACGGAGATCACCGGCCTGCTCGGCTGCACCCTCCCGAACCGTGACGGCGAGCGGATGGTCGAGGCCGACGGCAAGGCGACCCTGATCGACGGTCGGTCGGGTGAGCCCTTCCCGTACCCGGTGTCCGTGGGGTACATGTACATCCTCAAGCTGCACCACCTGGTGGACGACAAGATCCACGCCCGTTCCACGGGTCCGTACTCGATGATCACCCAGCAGCCGCTCGGCGGTAAGGCCCAGTTCGGTGGCCAGCGTTTCGGTGAGATGGAGTGCTGGGCGATGCAGGCCTATGGTGCCGCGTACACGCTCCAGGAGTTGCTCACGATCAAGTCCGACGACGTCGTGGGTCGCGTGAAGGTGTATGAGGCGATCGTCAAGGGCGAGAACATCCCAGAGCCCGGGATCCCGGAGTCGTTCAAGGTCCTGCTCAAGGAGCTGCAGTCGCTGTGCCTCAACGTCGAGGTGCTCTCCAGCGACGGCCAGGCGGTCTCCCTGGGCGAGGGCGCCGAGGACGACGACCTCGACCGCACCGCCGCGAACCTGGGGATCAATCTCTCCCGCGACGAGTCCTCGGCGGCAGACGAGCTGGCGCAGTAGGCGCCGGGGGCGTGCACCATCGGCGCCCCGCATCCGACTAATTCAGTTCCACCACGGCGGGCCCCACACCGGCCCCACCCCGCGAGGGGCCCGCCACCATCCCATACGGGAAAGGACGCCTACGTGCAGGACGTCAACTACTTCGACGAGCTGGTCATCAGCCTCGCGACCGCGGAGAACATCCGCAACTGGTCCTATGGCGAGGTCAAGAAGCCCGAGACCATCAACTACCGCACCCTCAAGCCGGAGAAGGAGGGCCTGTTCTGCGAGAAGATCTTCGGCCCCACCCGGGACTGGGAGTGCTACTGCGGCAAGTACAAGCGCGTGCGCTTCAAGGGCATCATCTGTGAGCGCTGTGGCGTCGAGGTGACCCGTGCCAAGGTGCGTCGTGAGCGGATGGGCCACATCGAGCTGGCCGCGCCCGTCACGCACATCTGGTACTTCAAGGGCGTCCCGTCGCGGCTCGGCTACCTGCTGGACCTCGCGCCCAAGGACCTCGACAAGATCATCTACTTCGCGGCCTACGTCATCACCGGCGTGGACAAGGACCTGCGCCACAACGAGCTCAGCACCCTCGAGGCGCAGATCCTCGAGGAGCGCAAGATCATCGAGGACGAGCGGGACTCGGACATCGAGGCGCGCGCCAAGAAGCTCGAGGCCGACCTGGCCGAGCTGGAGGCCGAGGGCGCCAAGGCCGACCAGCGCCGCAAGGTCAAGGACGGCGGCGAGAAGGAGATGAAGAAGATCCGCGAGTCGGCCCAGCGCGAGCTGGACCGTCTCGAGGAGATCTGGACCACCTTCACCAAGCTCGAGATCAACCAGATCATCGTGGACGAGGGCATCTACCGCGAGCTCGAGGACCGCTTCGGCGAGTACTTCGAGGGCGGCATGGGTGCCGAGGCGATCCAGTCGTTGCTGGAGAACTTCGACCTCGCGACCGAGGCCGAGAACCTCCGCGACATCATCCGCAACGGCAAGGGTCAGAAGAAGATCCGCGCCCTCAAGCGACTCAAGGTCGTCTCCGCGTTCCTGCGGTCCGGGAACCACCCGGCCGCGATGGTGCTCGGGGCCGTCCCGGTGATCCCGCCGGAGCTGCGTCCGATGGTCCAGCTCGACGGTGGGCGCTTCGCCACCTCGGACCTCAACGACCTCTACCGTCGCGTGATCAACCGCAACAACCGCCTCAAGCGACTGATGGACCTCGGTGCCCCCGAGATCATCGTCAACAACGAGAAGCGGATGCTGCAGGAGTCCGTGGACGCGCTGTTCGACAACGGTCGTCGTGGCCGGCCCGTCACGGGCCCGGGCAACCGTCCGCTCAAGTCGCTCTCGGACCTCCTCAAGGGCAAGCAGGGCCGGTTCCGTCAGAACCTGCTCGGTAAGCGCGTCGACTACTCGGGTCGTTCCGTGATCGTCGTGGGTCCGCAGCTCCAGCTGCACCAGTGTGGACTGCCCAAGCTCATGGCGCTCGAGCTGTTCAAGCCGTTCGTCATGAAGCGCCTGGTGGACCTCAACCACGCCCAGAACATCAAGTCCGCCAAGCGGATGGTCGAGCGTCAGCGCGACCAGGTGTGGGACGTCCTCGAAGAGGTCATCGCCGAGCACCCGGTGATGCTCAACCGCGCACCCACCCTGCACCGCCTCGGCATCCAGGCCTTCGAGCCGCAGCTCGTCGAGGGCAAGGCCATCCAGCTGCACCCGCTGGTGTGTGAGGCCTTCAACGCCGACTTCGACGGTGACCAGATGGCCGTGCACCTCCCGCTGTCCGCGGAGGCGCAGGCCGAGGCCCGCATCCTCATGCTGGCCTCGAACAACATCCTGTCGCCGGCGTCGGGCCGCCCGCTCGCCATGCCGCGTCTGGACATGGTGACGGGCCTGTATTACCTGACCCGCCTCGACGAGGGCGCCACCGGCGCCTACGTCCCGGCGGCGGAGGACGCCCCGGCCACCGGCGTGTACTCGAACCCGTCCGAGGCCATCATGGCCGTCGATCTGAAGGTGCTGGACATCCACGCGCCGATCCGGGTGCGGATGTCGCAGCAGCGGCCCCCCGCCGAGATCGAGGCGGAGCTGTTCCCCGAGGGCTGGACCCCCGGCCAGGAGTGGATCGCGGAGACCACGCTGGGCCGCGTCATGTTCAACGAGCTGCTCCCGGCGGACTACCCGTTCGTCAACGAGCAGATGCCCAAGAAGCGCCAGGCCGTCATCATCAACGACCTGGCCGAGCGCTACCCGATGATCGTCGTGGCGCAGACGGTGGACAAGCTCAAGGACACCGGTTTCTACTGGGCCACCCGCTCGGGCGTCACCATCGCGATGTCCGACGTGCTGGTCCCGCCGGCCAAGAAGGAGATCCTCGCCTCGTACGACGCCAAGGCGGCGCGACTCGAGTCGCAGTTCGGGCTGGGCAAGATCACCGACGAGGAGCGCAAGAGCGACCTGGTCAAGCTCTGGCAGGAGGCCACCGACGAGATCGGTCAGGCCATGGAGGCCAACTACCCGGACTCCAACCCGATCCCGACGATCGTCAAGTCCGGCGCGGCGGGCAACATGACCCAGATCCGTGCGCTCGCGGGCATGAAGGGCCTGGTGACGCGTCCGAACGGCGAGTTCATCCCGCAGCCCATCAAGTCCTCGTTCCGCGAGGGCCTGACGGTGCTCGAGTACTTCATGAACACGCACGGTGCGCGTAAGGGTCTGGCCGACACCGCGCTGCGTACGGCCGACTCGGGTTACCTCACGCGTCGTCTCGTCGACGTCTCCCAGGACGTCATCGTCCGCGAGACGGACTGTGGCACGAGCAAGGGCATCGAGACGGTCATCGCCCGCCGCGAGGTGGACGCGCACGGCGTCGAGACCGGCGTGCTCTCCCGGGACGAGCACGTCGAGACCTCGACGTTCGCCCGTACCCTCGCGGAGGACGCCGTCGACGCCTCCGGCGCGGTCGTCGTGGCCGCCGGCACCGACCTCGGTGACCCGACGATCGAGGCGCTCATCGCCGCGGGAGTGGAGAAGGTCAAGGTCCGCTCGGTCCTCACCTGCACCACGGGCACGGGAGTCTGCGCCACCTGCTACGGCCGTTCCATGGCGACCGGTCTGCTGGTCGACATCGGCGAGGCCGTGGGCATCGTCGCCGCCCAGTCCATCGGTGAGCCGGGCACGCAGCTGACCATGCGTACGTTCCACCAGGGTGGCGTCGGTGACGACATCACCGGTGGTCTGCCGCGTGTGCAGGAGCTCTTCGAGGCACGCGTGCCCAAGGGCAAGGCGCCGATCGCCGAGGAGGCGGGCCGGATCCGTCTCGAGGAGGAGGAGCGTTTCTACACGATCACGATCGTGCCGGACAACGGTGCGGAAGAGATCGTGTACGAGAAGCTGTCCAAGCGTCAGGGCCTCGCGCACATCATCCTCGAGGACGGGTCGTCCCGTCCGATCGTCGACGGCGACCACCTGGAGCGGGGTCAGGCCCTGCTCGAGGGGCCGGCGGACCCGCACGAGGTGCTGGCGATCCTCGGCCCGAACGGTGTCCAGAAGTTCCTCGTCGACGAGGTGCAGAAGGTCTACCGCGCACAGGGTGTGTCGATCCACGACAAGCACCTCGAGGTCATCGTCCGCCAGATGATGCGTCGCGTCGCGATCAACGAGTCCAACAGCACCGAGTTCCTGCCCGGTGCGCTGGTCGAGCGCGCGGAGCTCACTGCGGAGAACCGTCGCGTGCTCACCGAGGGCGGCTCGCCGGCCTCGGCGCGCCCGGTCCTCATGGGTATCACCAAGGCCTCGCTGGCCACGGACTCGTGGCTCTCGGCGGCCTCCTTCCAGGAGACCACCCGCGTGCTCACCGACGCCGCCATCAACCGGCGTTCGGACAAGCTCGTGGGCCTCAAGGAGAACGTCATCATCGGTAAGCTCATCCCGGCGGGTACCGGCATCAACCGGTACCGCAACTCGACGGTCGAGCCCACCGAGGAGGCCCGCGCGGCCGCCTACTCCATCCCGGACTACGGCGACGGCTTCTACGGTCCCGAGGACGGGTTCGGCGACGCCACCGGCGCGTCGGTCCGCCTGGACGACCTGGGTTACTGACCCGACCCGTCGGGTCGGTCACCGGCCGACCCGAACGAACACCGGACCCCCGGGCGCCCCGAGCGCCCGGGGGTCCGGTGCGTCGGCCCGGCCGTGTCGTCGCTGGCCGCGAACGTGTTCTAGACTTGCTCGATGTGCCCTGAGCCGCCGCGGTCCTCGCGGGCGGTCCGGGGCCGGATGACCGGAAGGGGGCGATCGAGAAGTGCGGATCGCACTGCTCTCGTACAGGAGCAAGCCACACGGCGGCGGGCAGGGCGTCTACGTCCGTCACCTGAGCCGTGAGCTGGCCGCACTGGGCCACACCGTCGAGGTGTTCTCCGGTCAGCCGTACCCGGAGCTCGACCCGGGGCCCACGCTCACCAGGGTGCCGAGCCTGGACCTGTACAACGACGCCGACCCGTTCCGCACGCCGCACCCGCGTGAGATCCGCGACAGGATCGACCTCCTCGAGGTGGCCACCATGTGGACCGCCGGCTTCCCGGAGCCGCGCACCTTCAGCCTGCGCGCGGCGCGGGCGCTCACGCCGCGGTTGGCCGACTTCGACGTGGTGCACGACAACCAGTGCCTCGGCAGCGGCCTGTTGACGCTCGAGGAGGCCGGGTTCCCGGTGGTCGCCACGGTGCACCACCCGATCACCCGGGACCGGGACCTCGCCATGAAAGAGGCCCCGCTGCGCAAGAAGCTCACGACCTGGCGCTGGTTCGGGTTCCTGGGCATGCAGATCCGGGTGTCCCGGAAGCTCGAGGAGATCATCACCGTCTCCAGCAACTCGGCCGAGGACATCGCCTCCGACTTCGGGGTGGACCCGGAGCGGATCGTGACGATCCCGCTCGGCGTGGACACCGACCGCTTCCACGACCGCCGCGACCGCGAGCCCGGACGCCTGGTCTGCGTGGCCAGCGCCGACCAGCCGCTCAAGGGCGTCCCCATCCTGTTGCGGGCGCTGGCGAAGGTCCGCGAGGAGCATCCCGGGGTGCGGCTCACCCTGATCTCCAAGCTCAAGCGCAAGGGGGAGGCCTCCAGGCTGCTGGACTCCCTCGGCCTGCGCGACGCGGTGGACCTGGTGTCGGGGGTCGACGACGACGAGTTGGCCGAGCTCGTGGGCACCGCCGAGATCTCGGTGGTCCCGAGCATGTACGAGGGCTTCTCGCTCCCGGCGGTCGAGGCCATGTCCAGCGGGTGTGCGGTGGTGGCCAGCCGCGCGGGTGCGCTGCCGGAGGTCGTGGGCACCGATGACTCGGCCGCCCGACTGGTCGCACCCGGCGACGTCGACGAGCTCGCCCGCCAGATCAGCGCGCTGCTGTCCGATCCGCTCGAGCGTCGACGCCTCTCGCAGGGTGGGCGGGAGCGTGTGATGGAGCGCTTCAGCTGGGCCGCCGTGGCCAGGAGGACCGTCGAGGTCTACGAGACGGCGATCGCCAGGGTCCGGGGCGAGACGCTCCCGGACCTGACCGTCGGTCCGGTCATCGGGCCGGACCAGACAGAGATTGACGAGCACGTCACCGACGACGTGCCCGAGGTGCTCCCGGGTTCCGGGGAGTACGACATCCGTGAGCAGGAGGACGCCGCATGCTGACCGCCGATTTCGCCCGTCTCGGGGTCACTCCCGGCACGCGAGCCATCGACGTGGGAGCCGGCCTCGGCCGACACACCTTCGAGCTGTACCGCCGCGGGGCCGACGTGACCGCCTTCGACCAGAACGCGGACGAGATGCGGCAGGTGACCGAGATGCTCGCCGCGATGGAGGCCGAGGGTGAGGGCCTGCCGGAGTCCAGGGGCGAGGCGGTGACCGGCGACGCGCTGAACATGCCCTACGAGGACGGCACCTTCGATCTGGTGCTCATCTCCGAGGTTCTCGAGCACGTCCCGGAGGACACCCGGGCGATCGCCGAGTTGGTGCGGATCCTCAAGCCGGGTGGGGTCGCCGCGGTGACCGTGCCGCGTGAGTGGCCGGAGAAGCTGTGCTGGAAGCTCTCGGACGCCTACCACTCCAACCCGGGCGGGCACTGCCGCATCTACACCGCCGAGGAACTGGGCTTCAAGCTCCGCGCCGCCGGCCTGGAGGTCACCGGCACCGGGTACGCGCACGCGCTGCACGCCCCCTACTGGTGGCTCAAGTGCGCCGTGGGTACGGAGAACGACGACCACCCGCTGCCCAAGGCCTATCACAAGCTCCTGGTGTGGGACCTGATGAAGGGCCCCTGGGTCACCCGGACCGCCGAGAAGCTGCTCAACCCGGTGATGGGCAAGTCCATCGTGTTCTACCTACGCAAGCCCGCGGAGGCCTGATCGTCCGTGCTCACCACGAACTCCGGCGTAGACCGGTCCCGTCCCGTCCCCAGCGTCCCGGGGGTCCTCGACGCCGACGCGGTGCGGGCCACCGGCGAGTGGATCGCCTCCGTGCAGCGACCGAACGGTGAGATCCCGTGGTTCACGGGCGGGCACACCGACCCGTGGGATCACGTGGAGTCGGCCATGGGCCTGTCGGTGGCCGGCCAGTGGGAGGCCGCCGAGAAGGCGTACGGGTTCCTGCGCGACACCCAGCGCGGTGACGGCTCCTGGCCGGTGCGGTGGCAGGACGGCGTGATCGTCGACGCGGACACCGACTCCAACTTCTGCGCCTACGTCGCGGTCGGGGTGTGGCACCACCACCTCGTCACCGCCCGGCCGGGATTCCTGGAGTCCATGTGGCCGACGGTGCGCAGGGCGCTCGACCTGGTCCTGACGTTCCAGGGCCCGGACGGTCAGATGTGGTGGGGTGCCGGTGAGGAGGGCTTCTGCGAGGAGGCGCTCATCACCGGTTCGTCGAGCGTCCACCACGCCCTGCGGTGTGGCGTGGCGATCGCCGAGGAGCTCGGGGGGACGGCCCCGGACTGGGACGCCGCCGCCGACTCCCTCGGACACGCCCTGCGGGCGCACCCCGAGTTGTTCACGCCCAAGACGGAGTTCTCGATGGACTGGTACTACCCGGTCCTCGGTGGGGTGATGGTGGGGGACCAGGCCCAGGACAGGCTGGACTCACTCTGGGACCGGTTCGTCGTCGACGGCCTGGGTATCCGGTGTGTGGACCACCGGCCCTGGGTCACCGGTGCCGAGACGTGCGAGCTCGTGCTCGCGCTCGAGGCCGCCGGGCGGCACGAGCAGGCGCTCCAGCAGTTCACCAACATGCAGCACCTGCGGGACACCGACGGCTCCTACTGGACCGGACTGGTCTTCGCCGACGGCAAGCGCTGGCCGGTGGAGCTGAGCACGTGGACCGGAGCGGTCATGCTGCTCGCGGCGGACGCCCTGTCGCGCACCACGCCGGGCAACGAGATCTTCCGCTACGTCTCGGACCACACCATGCAGCGGTTGCACCTCGCACCGGGTGATCCCGCCGACTGCGCCCCGGGCGAGGAGTGCCCGCCCATCGCGGCCGCCGTGCGCTAGTCTGTCGGGAACTGCCGCTGGACACCTGTCTGGTCAGGTGTCGGCCGGCGGCCCGACCGCACGAGGAGCGCCCATGGAATTCGGACTCACCCTGTTCACCAGCGATCGGGGGATCCGGCCGACCACGGCCGCCGTGGCCGCGGAGAACGCCGGGTTCTCGGCCTTCTACGTCCCCGAGCACACCCACATCCCGGTCCGGCGCGAGGCCGCGCATCCGGGCACCGGTGGGGCCGAGCTGCCCGACGAGCGCTACAGCCGCACGCTCGACCCGTGGGTCGCGCTCGCCGCGGTGTCCTCGGTCACCTCGACGATCCGCCTCGGCACGGCCGTCGCGATCCCGGTCGAGAGCGACCCGATCACCCTGGCCAAGACCATCGCCTCGGTCGACCACCTCTCGGGTGGCCGCACGGTGCTGGGGGTGGGGTACGGCTGGAACCTCGACGAGATGGCGGACCACAACGTCCCGCCCTCGCTGCGCCGCACCATGCTGCGCGAGTACCTCGAGGCCATGCGGGAACTGTGGAGCCGGGACGAGGCCGAGTACCACGGGCGGTTCGTGGACTTCGGTCCCAGCTGGGCCTGGCCCAAGACCGTCCAGGCGGGTGGTCCCCGCACCCTCGTCGGCGCCGCGGGCAACGAGAAGAACTTCAAGTGGATCTGCCGCAGCGCCGACGGCTGGATGACCACCCCGATCTCCCAGGACATCGCGGGGAGCGTCCGGCAGTTGCGGGAGCTGTGGGCGGAGGCCGGTCGCGAGGGGGAGCCGTACATCGTGGTGCTCGACGGCAAGCCGATCCCCGAGAAGATCGAGATGTACCGCGAGCTGGGGGTGCACGAGCTCGTCTACGGAACCCCGGACAGGTCCGAGGAGGAGGTGCTGGCCTACATCGACCGTCTGGCCGGCAAGCTCGGGCTGGCCGTCGGTACCTGACCGGGCGGGGCCGATACACCGGTTCCCGCGCCGAAGCCCCTGCCGGTGGCCCCGCCGCGCCGGTACCGTCGGCGGTATGACCTCCGCCTCCGCCTCGGACACCCCCGTCGTCGTCATCACCGGAGCCGGGGGCGGCCTCGGTGCCGCCACGGCCGCGCTCTACTCCGGCCGCGGGTGGCACGTCGTCGCCGCCGACCTCAGCGCACCCCCGGGCGGCGCGGGGATCACGCCCGTGGCGGTCGACGTCACCGACTCCGTGTCGCTCCGCGCGCTCGCCGACCGGGTCCGCGCGGACCACGGCCGCCTGGACGCGGTGGTCACCTTCGCCGGGATCCTGGGGATCGGGCCGCTCGCCGAGACCGACCCCGAGCGGGTCCAGCAGGTGCTCGACGTGAACGTCATGGGGACCGTCCGCACCGTGCACGCGATGTTCGACCTGCTCCGCGCGAGTAGCGGACGCGTGGTCCTCATCAGCTCGGAGACCGGCCCCCAGCACGGAATGCCCATGAACGGCGCCTACGCCATGAGCAAGCACGCCGTCGAGGCCTACGGGGACTCCCTGCGGCGCGAGCTCATGTTCCTCGGCCTCGACGTGGTGCTCATCCAACCGGGCCCGTTCCGCACGGGGATGACCGCCTCGATCCGGCGGCGCTTCCAGGAGTCGACGCTCCCGGGCTCGCCCTTCGCCGCCATGGCCGCCGTGATGGGGGAGATGGCGGCGGGGGAGGACGACAAGGCCACCGATCCCCGGGTCCTGGCGGAGGCCGTCTGGACCGCCGGGACCACCGCCCGGCCCCGTCACCGCTACGCCCTGAAGTGGGACCTCGGCCGCAGGCTCCTGGACCACCTCCCCGTCCCGGTGGTGGACAGGGCGCTCACGCTGGCACTGGGCGGCAGGATCAACGCCAAGCGGCTCGAACTGCGGCGCGAGGCGGCGGACACCCTCAGCGCCGCCGACGCGGAGGTGCGGCCGTGAGCAACCTCGACGCCCGTCCGGAGGAGATCGAGTGCGAGGCGGGCGGATCGCCCGGTGGACCCGAACCCGGGGGCGCCGCGGTGGAGATCATCACCTCCCGTGACGTCCCGCTCGGCGGGCCGCGGGCGATGACGGTCAGGCGGACGCTCCCGCAGCGACAGCGCTCCCTGATCGGCGCCTGGTGCTTCGTCGACCACTACGGGCCCGACGACGTCTCGGCCACCGGCGGCATGGACGTGCCCTCGCATCCGCACACCGGACTCCAGACCGTCAGCTGGCTCTTCGAGGGCAACGTGACCCACCACGACTCCGGTGACAACCACGCGGTGGTCCGGCCCGGCGAGGTCAACCTCATGACCTCCGGGGCGGGCATCTGCCACACCGAGGTCTCCACCCAGGACACGGGTGTGCTGCACGGGGTGCAACTGTGGACGGCGCTCCCCGAGCGGGACCGTGAGAGCACCGGCCGACGGTTCGAGCACCATGTCCCCGAGGCGGTGGAGTACGAGGGCGGATCCGCCCTGGTCTTCATCGGGTCGCTGCTGGGCTCGTCGTCGTCGGTCACCACGTTCACCCCCCTGCTCGGCGCGGAGCTCCGCCTGGATCCCGGCGCCCGGCTCACCCTCGACGTGGACCCGGAATTCGAGCACGGACTCCTGGTGGACGCCGGCGACATCACGCTCGAGGGCGTGACCGTCGCACCCGCCCAGCTGGGCTACACCGGTGTCGGCGAGACCACCCTGACCATCCACAACACCGGATCCACCCCGGCGCGGATGATCCTCATCGGCGGTACGCCGTTCGGTGAGGAGATCGTGATGTGGTGGAACTTCATCGGTCGCGGCCACGACGAGATCGTGCGCTACCGGCAGGAGTGGGAGGACGGGTCGGACCGCTTCGGCCGGGTCGACGGTTACATCGGGAGGAACCCCGACGGGCTCATCCGCCTCCCCGCGCCCACCCTGCCCGGCAGCGTGCTCACGCCGAGGGCGAACCCGGCCGCGCGGGCGCGGGCCGGGGAGGAGGTCTGATCATGGGTGTCCCGCAGCTGGACCGTGCCCAGCGTGAGGTCTACAAGCAGCTCGTCCGCACGGCGGTCGCCTCCCGGGAGGCGTCCACCGGTGCCGGGCTGGAGGAGTCGCTGCTCGAGCTGGTCAACATCCGTGTCTCCCAGCTCAACGGCTGCGCGGCCTGCCTGGCCACGCACGTGCCGGCCGCCCGGAAGGCAGGGGTCTCGCAGGAGCGCCTGGACCTGCTCCCGGCGTGGCGGGACATCGACGAGTTCGGCGATCCCGAACGGGCGGCTCTCCGCCTGGCGGAGACGCTCACGCGCCTGGACAGCGTCGACGAGCGCGGGGCGGCCACCGCCGCCGCCGCCGAGCACTTCGACGAGGACCAGCTCTCCGCGCTCGAGTGGTCGATCGTGTTGATCAACGCCTTCAACCGGGTCTCGATCGCCAGCGACCACCGGGTGCGCATCGAGGACTGATCCCGCGCCCGGGCGGGGTGCCGGGCCAGCGCCGGGAGCACGGGAGCCGCATCGGGACTACCGTGGGCGCTGTGAGCGAGAAGCCGGACGTCCAGACCCTCGGCGAACTGCGCGCCGCGGGGTACACCAGCCGCAGCCTGCGCGAGGAGATGCGCGAGAACCTCCTGGCGGGCCTGGCCGCGGGCCGCGATCCCTGGCCGGGGATGCACGGATTCGACTCCACGGTCATCCCGCAACTGGAGCGGGCGATCATCGCGGGCCACGACATCGTCCTGCTGGGCGAGCGCGGACAGGGCAAGACCCGCCTGCTGCGCACCCTGGTGGGACTGCTCGACGAGTGGTCGCCCGTCGTCGAGGGATCCGAGCTCGGGGAGGACCCGCTCGCGCCGATCACCACGGAGACGCGGGACCGGGTCACCCGGGAGGGGGACGCCCTGCCCATCGGCTGGCGACACCGGACCGAGCGGTACGTCGAGAAGCTCTCCACCCCGGACACCTCCGTGGCGGACATGATCGGCGACGTCGACCCCATGCGGGTGGCCGAGGGACGGCGCCTGGGCGACCCGGAGACCATCCACTACGGACTGGTGCCCCGCGCCAACCGCGGCATCGTGGCGCTCAACGAGCTCCCCGACCTGGCGGAGCGCATCCAGGTGGCCCTGCTCAACGTCATGGAGGAGCGGGACGTCCAGATCCGGGGTTACGTGCTCCGGTTGCCCCTCGACGTGCTGGTGGTGGCCTCGGCCAACCCGGAGGACTACACCAACCGCGGCCGGATCATCACCCCGCTCAAGGATCGTTTCGGCGCCGAGATCCGCACGCACTACCCGTTGGACCTGTCCGACGAGATCGAGGTCGTGCGGCAGGAGGCGGACCTCACGGCGGAGGTCCCGGACGCCCTGATGGAGCTGCTCGCCCGGTTCACCCGCGAACTGCGGACGTCGGACTCGGTCAACCAGGCCTCCGGCGTGTCCGCGCGCTTCGCGATAGCCGGCGCCGAGACCGTCGCGGCGGCGGCCAGGCGTCGCGCCGCCGTCCGCGGGACCGACGACCCCGGCGAGGCGGTGGCGAGGCTGGTCGACGTCGACGCCGCCGTGGACGTGCTCCGCGGGAAGATCGAGTTCGAGCCGGGGGAGGAGGGCCGCGAGCCGGAGATCCTCCGCTACCTCCTGCGCAGTGCCACCGTCGACGTGGTGCGCGAGATGTTCCGCGGTCTCGACCTGGCCCCGCTCGTGGAGGCGTTCGACGGCTCGGTGACCCTGACGACCGGCGCCAGCGTGACCGCGGCCGAGTTCCTCGAGGCCCTGCCCGAGCTCTCCGAGCCGGGCCTGTACGACCAGATCGCCGGACGCGCGGGCGCCACGACGGTGGGGCAGCGGGCCGGGGCGATCGA
The DNA here is from genome assembly GCF_014145125.1 of Dietzia sp. CQ4. Lineage (NCBI taxonomy): Bacteria > Bacillati > Actinomycetota > Actinomycetes > Mycobacteriales > Dietziaceae > Dietzia > Dietzia sp. CQ4. The sequence goes on from NZ_JAALDZ010000094.1 coordinate 16,764, forward strand.
GTTCGCGCTGGAGGGGCTCTACCTCTCGCGGCGTCTGTCCAAGGAGACCGGGGACGGCGCCGCCGTCTACGGCTGACACCCCGCGGTGGCCGTACCCGCCGACCGGCCGATGAGGTCGACGGTGAGGGACGGGACGCCACCGGAGCAGGAGGTACGCGATGTCGCGAGATGAACCCCGCGCGCGGTACGGCCGCTACGTCGGCGGCCCCGACCCGCTCGCGCCCCCTCTCGATTTGTCCGAGGCGCTCGACGCGGTGTCCGACGGAGTGATGTCCGGATACTCGCCCGAGCAGTCGATGCGCGAGTTCCTGCGTCGGGGCGGACGAGGCCAGACCGGTCTCGACGACCTGGCCGGCAGGGTGCAGCGCCGTCGCCGTGAACTGCTCGAGCGAGGCCACCTGGGCGGGACCCTGGAGGAGGTGTCCGAGCTCCTGGACAAGGCCCTGCTGGCCGAGCGCGGGCAGCTCGCCCGGGACACACAGATGGACCCGATGGATCGCACCCTGCGCGAGATGACGATCGAGAACCTCCCGGACTCCCCGGCCGCGGCGGTCGGGGAGCTGGCCGACTACGACTGGGCCTCCACCGATGCCCGCGAGGCCTACCGCCGGATCCAGGACCTCCTCGGGGCGGAGGCGCTAGAGTCGCGGTTCGCCGGCATGAAACAGGCCCTGGAGAACGCGACCGACGACGACCGGGCGGCGGTGTCGGAGATGCTCGCCGACCTCACCGAGTTGCTCGACAAGCACGCTCGCGGGCAGGACACCCCCGAGGACTTCGAGCGCTTCATGGACAAGCACTCCGACTCCTTCCCGGAGCAACCCGCCGACATCGACGAGCTCATCGACGTCCTGGCCAGGCGCGCGGCGGCCGCGCAACGCATGATGCGGTCGATGACGCCGGAGCAGCGGGAGGAGCTGATGGCGCTCTCGCAGCAGGCGTTCGGCTCGCCGGAACTCATGGAGCAGCTCGGGCGCCTCGACGGCCTGCTCCAGTCGCTCCGGCCCGGCGAGGACTGGGACGGCTCCGCGGACTTCTCCGGCGAGGAGGGGCTGGGGTTCTCCGAGGGCGCGGCGGCCATGGCCGAGCTCGGCGACCTGGACCGTCTCGCCGAGCAGCTGGCGCGGGGCAGTGAGGGCTCGCCCCTGTCCGAACTGGACCTCGAGGCCGTGGCCCGTCACCTCGGTGGCGAGGCCGCCGTCTCCCTGCGCACGCTGGCGCGGCTCGAGCAGTCGATGCGCGAGTCGGGGTACCTGAGCAGGCGCCCCGACGGCGACCTGAGGCTGTCCCCGGCCGCCCTGCGCAAGCTCGGCGGTTCCCTCCTGCGCGACGCCGCCCGCCGGCTCTCGGGCCGCACCGGTGCC
>NZ_JAALDZ010000095.1:0-6141 GCF_014145125.1 Dietzia sp. CQ4
GCGGCCGGCGCGACGCGGGAGGTCACGCCGCCCCGTCGCACACCCGGTGGACCGCGCGGGTGAACCGCTCGACGCCGGCGTCGACCTCGTCGGCGGTCACCACCAGCGCGGGGATGAGGCGCACCACCGAGCCCGTGGGGCCACAGGTGAGGGTGAGCAGATCCTCGTCGATGCACGCCTGCTGGACCGCTCCGGCCAGGCGGGCGGCCTCCACCGCACCGGCACTGCCCGCGGGAGCGGTGGGGTCACCGAACTCGACGCCCAGCATGAGCCCGGTCCCGCGGATGTCGCAGATCTCGCCCACGTCGCCGAGGCTACGCCGCAGTCCCTCGAGGAGTTGGGTTCCGCGCTCGGCGGAGTTGGCCACCAGCCCCTCCCTGGCGACCACCCCGAGGGTCGCCACGCCCGCCGCGGCCGCCACGGCGTTGCCGCCGTAGGTGCCGCCCTGCGATCCGGGCCAGGCCTTGGCCATGATCGCCTCGGGAGCGGCGATCGCGGAGATGGGGAAGCCCGAGGCGATCCCCTTGGCGGTGATGATGACGTCCGGGACCAGGCCCTCGGTGTGCTGATGGCCCCAGAACCGGCCGGTGCGCCCGATGCCGGCCTGGACCTCGTCGAGCACGAGCAGCGCGCCGATCCGGTCGGCTCGGTCCCGCAGCCCCTGCAGGTAGCGCGGCGGGGTGGCCATGTAGCCGCCGTCGCCGAGCACGGGCTCGATGAGGAACGCCGCGATCTCGCGGGCGTCGACGCGGGAGGCCATGAGGTAGTCCAGCTCGGCGAGCGCGAAGTCGATCGCGTCGTCCTCGCTCCACCCGTGCCGCAGGGCGTGCGGGAACGGGGTCATCACCACCCCGCCCATGAGGGGGGAGAAGCCGGCGGAGAAGCGCGTCCCGGCGGTGGTGAGGCTCGCGGCGGCGACGGTGCGTCCGTGGAAGCCGCCCTGGACGGTGACGATGTTGGGCCGGCCGGTGGCCATGCGGGCCAGCCGGACGGCGGCCTCGACCGCCTCGGAGCCGGAGTTGGCGTAGAAGACCGAATCGATCCCCTCGGGCAGGTGGTCGCCGAGCTTCTCCGTCAGCTGCAGCAGCGGTTGGTGCATGACGGTCGTGTACTGCGCGTGGATGATCTTCCCGCACTGCTCCCGCGCGGCGGCGACCACGTCGGGGTGGCAGTGGCCGGTGCTGGTCACGCCGATGCCGGTCGTGAAGTCCAGGTAGTCGCGGCCGTCGGTGCCGTGGATCCACGAGCCGAGGGCGTGGTCCACCACGACGGGCGTGGCCTGCTTGAGAAGGGGCGACAGATGCGCGGTCATGGGGCCAGTGTGTGACCCCCCCGGGCAGATTGTCAACAATCCGACGATCTGCGGGGGGCTGTCGCGGGCACGCTACGGTGTGTCCATGACGCAGCAGCACCGGTCCCCGCACGCGCGACCGACAGTCGTCCTCCTCACCGCCGACGGCGTCGTCCCGCCCACCCACCTGGACGAACTCCGCGGACTCGCCGACGTGCGGGAGTGCACCGCCGACACCCTGGCCGAGGCGCTGCCCGGCGCCGAGGTGCTGTTCGTGTGGGACATCTTCTCCGACGCGTTGGCCTCCGCCTGGCACGCCGCCGACGCGCTGCGATGGGTCCACGTGGCCGCCGCCGGGGTCGACACGCTGCTGTTCGACGAGCTGCGCGACTCCGACGTCCTGGTCACCAATGCGCGTGGTGTGTTCGACGGGCCCATCGCGGAGTACGTCCTGGCCTGCGTCCTCGCCCACGACAAGCAGCTGCACCGGACTGAGGCACTGCAGCGCGCCGGGGTGTGGCGCCACCGCGAGACCACCCGCGTGGCGGGACGCCGCGCCCTCGTCGTGGGGACCGGGGGGATAGGCCGGGCCACCGCGCGGCTGCTCAGGGCGGTGGGCGTGGACGTCCGCGGGGCGGGACGTCGAGCCTCCGACGACGACGAGGACTTCGGCGTCGTCCTGGACTCGGCCCGACTGGCCGAGCACCTGGGCGATGTCGACCACCTGGTCATGGTGGCCCCGTTGACCGAGGCCACCCGCGGGATGCTCGGGCCGGCCGAGTTGGCGGCGCTCCCGGACGGCGCCCATGTGATCAACGTGGGGCGGGGCCAACTGGTGGACCAGGAGGCCCTCACGCAGGAGATCGCGGCGGGCAGACTCTCGGCGCACCTGGACGTCCTCGTCGTCGAACCGCTCCCCGGCGGCGACCCGCTGTGGACCCTCGACGGCGCGCACGTCAGCCCCCACATGTCGGGCGACGTGGTGGGCTGGCGGGACACCCTCTCGGAGCAGTTCCTCCACCACCTGCGCACCTGGGCGGGCGGCGGCGAGCCCGGTCCGCTGGTCGACAAGAGCCGGGGATACGTCAGCGGCTGACCGGTCGCGCCTCCGCGGCGTCGAGCCCCAGGCCGAGGGCGGCCTCGGTGAACGCGTCGACGAAGGCCCGTAGGGGACGACGCCGGGCGTCCCGCTCCCGGTACGCGATCGAGACCGTCCTGGTCAGGGTGTCGCTCAGTGGCAGCACGTCCACCTCGGCGGTCGAGGTGCCCAGCCCGAGGTCGGAGGCCAGGGTCACGCCGAGGCCCGCGGCGACCAGGGCGAGTGCGGTCGACTGCTCACCGGCCTCGTGACGGATGTCCGGTTCGAACCCCGCCTCCCGGCAGGCGAGCCGCACCGCCCTGCCGAAGTGCGAGCGCGGGTGGGCCAGGACCCAGGGCTTGCCCGCGAAGTCGCGCAGCGCCACCTCGCCGGCGTCGATCGACCCGCGGGGGGCCACGAGGTGCAGTGACTCCACGGCGATGGGTGTCCGGGTGAGCTCGGGGACCCGGGCCATCGTGTAGCTGGAGTAGTCCAGGACGAAGGCCAGGTCGAGGGAGCCGTCCCGGACCGCGCCCGTGGTGTCCTCCGGGGCGAGCTCGCGGCTGCGCACCTCGATCCCCGGGTGGTCCCGGGCGAGCACCCGGATCCCGGCGGGCAGCAGGGTCGTGGCCACCGATGCCCAGACCCCGGCCGTGAGGGTCGTCCCGACGCCGGCCCGGGCCGATTCCATCGCGTGCCCGGCGTCCTCCACCGCGGCCAGGATGGTCTCCGCGTGCCCGGCCAGGACCAACCCGGCCTCGGTGAGCCCGATCCGGCGGCCACGACGCTCGAACAGGGGGGTCCCCGCCTCCCGTTCGAGAAGAGCGAGCTGTTGGGACACAGCGGAGACCGTGTAGTCCAGGGCCCCGGCGACGGCGGTCACGGTCCCGCGACGCTCGAGTTCGCGGAGCAGTCTGAGTCGGTGCAGTGACGGCTCCATGGCCCCGAGCGTAGGGGCTGACCGGGGACAGTGCAGAAAAAGTGAACGGTCGGGTCCATCGATTCTCGCTGGACCCGGGCCCGTCCCCGCTCCCATGCTTGAGGGACCCCGCCGGAGAGTCGGGACGAGGCGTTTCAGGAGGCGAGCACCATGACATCCATCGAGATTCCGGGTTTCACCGCGACAACCGGGTCGGTGCCGGTGGCAGTGCCGGCTCCACCCGCGGAGGGTCCCGCCACCCGCGAACCGTACCTGCGGCTGCACTGGAAGGACGACGTCACCGGCGCCCGAGGGTTCCTCGTCGTGGACACCCTCGTCGGTGGCCTGGCCACCGGCGGGACCAGGATGCGGGCCGGCTGCACCCTGGGTGAGGTGGAGGACCTGGCCCGCGGCATGACCCGCAAGACCGCGGCCTTCGACCTCCCCGTCGGCGGCGCCAAGGGCGGGATCGACTTCGACCCCAAGGATCCCCGCGCCGTGGAGGTGCTGGGCCGGTTCTGCGAGGCGATGCGCCCGTTCCTCGACCGTCACTGGGTGACCGCCGAGGACCTGGGGGTTCCGCAGCACCTGATCGACGAGGTCTTCGCCGGGCTGGGGATGCGGCAGTCGTACCACGCCGCCATCGAGCGCTCCGAGGATCCCGCCGCGACCGCCGCACGTATCTTCCGCGGGCTCACCGCCGAGGTGCCCGGCGGGTTGCTCGGCGACGTGATCGGCGGGTACGGCGTGGCGCAGGCGTGTCTGGCCGCGGCGTACGTGCGCGGCTGGGACGTCGGACGCACCACCGTCGCGGTCCAGGGCGTGGGCACGATGGGCGGCGCCGCCGCCTGGTACCTGCACGAGGCCGGGATGACCGTGGTGGCGGTGGCCGACGCCGCCGGGACGCTCTACGACCCGGCTGGCCTCGACATCCCCGCGCTGCTGGCCACCCGCGACCGCTTCGGTGAGATCGACCGGGGAGCCGTCCCCGCCCGCGTCCAGCGGCTGGAGCGGGACCAGATCATCGGGATGGACGTCGACGTCCTGGTCCCCGCCGCGGTCTCGTACGCCATCACCGCGGACAACTGCGCGTCCGTCAGCGCGTCGATCGTGGTGGAGGCCGCCAACGCCGCCACCACCATCGACGCCGAACTCGACCTGACCGCGCGCGGGATCGCGGTGCTGCCGGACTTCGTGGCCAACGCCGGCGCGGTGGCCTGGGCCTGGTGGCTGATCCTCGGAGAGGTCGACGAGCAGCCCGGGACCTCGTTCCTGCGGCTCAGCCGGGAGATGACGGCCAAGGTCTCGGACCTTCTCACCGCCTGGACGCCCGCGGACGGCCCGGTGCGGTGGACGGCGGACGTCTCGCACCTGGTGCGTCAGGTCCCGACGGTCGTGGTGCCCTGACCGAGGGGGCTCGAACCCCTGGCCGTCTGAGCACCCCAGGCGCGCGACCACCGCAGCCGCACACGGGAAGACCGTGTGCGGCTGCGGTCGCGGCGGGGTGGGTGAGGAGGTCGGTCAGGCCCCGGGCTCGGCCCCTGCCTCCGCGTTCTCCTCGGACGCCCCGTTCCCCTTGCCGATGGCGGTGTGCAGCCGCGCCCGGCGGGGGGAGTCGTCCGTGCCCAGCAGGAGATCGATGGTCAGGCCCAGGCGGCTGTTGACGTCCGCCGCCGAGGACCGCCTGGTGAGCCAGGAGACGAGGTTGGACATCCACACGTCGGAGACCACGCGGGCGATCGAGAGCTGGACCTCGTCCGGTTCCCCCTGGGCCATGGCGCGGGCGATGATCCGGTCCATGTAGAAGCCCACCTCCTCGACCTCGTTGGCCACCGACGCGTCGGCGAACATGAACGCCCGGGTCATGGCCTCGGTGAGGTTGGGATCGCGCTGCATAGACCTGGTGATCATGTCCACCACGACCTTCATGCGCTCCTGGGCGGTGTCCCCGGGCGGGGCCGAACGCTCCGTGCGCTGGTCCAGGCGGCGGAACTCGCGGGCCAGTGCCGAGACCAGGAGATGGACCTTGGAGGGGAAGTAGCGGTAGAGCGTGCCCACCGCGACCTCGGCCTTCTCGGCCACCGCGCGCATCTGCACCGCCTCGTACCCGCCCTTTGCGGCCAGGGCCAGCGTGGCGTCGAGGATCCGGCGACGGCGCTCCCGCTGCGACGAGGTGCTGGGCTCGTCGCCGCGGGGCGCGGGATCAGACGCGGCAGGACCGGAACCGGTCTCGGTCGAGCTCTTGGTCATGAGGCGAGCCTCCTGGGCTGGCGAGCGGCCGATGGGGGCCGGGTTCGGTGTTCACGTCCTGCTGGTGCATTCTAGAACACGGTTGTTAGAACACGTTCTACTATGGGGGAGAGCGCCGGTCCGCGGACCGGCGCCGGTTCGAACCCCGTCTCGACGAGGAGCCACCGTGAGCATCGCCACCACCCCGGATCAGACCGAGATCCAGAACTCGATCAAGTCCTGGGCGAAGTCCGTCGATCCCGTGGACACAGTACGCGCCCAGGAGACGGACCCGGACGCCTGGAAGGCGCATTGGCCGCAGTTGGCCGGATTGGGGATCTTCGGCGTGGCCGTCGCCGAGGAGCACGGCGGGGCCGGGGCCGAGATCGTCGACCTGGCCTGCATGCTCGAGGAGGCCACCGCCCGGATGGCCCCGGGCCCGATCCTGTCGACCGCCCTCGCGGGCGTCCTGGTCTCGCGTGCCGGGGGCCGGGTGGCCTCCGCGCTGGGCGAGACCATCGCCGAGGGCGGTCTGCCCGTCGGCGTCTGCCTGGGCCTCGGCACGACGACGCTCACGGGCTCGGACACAGCGGGCTCGGACACAGCGGGCTCGGACACAGCGGG
>NZ_JAALDZ010000096.1:0-8609 GCF_014145125.1 Dietzia sp. CQ4
GCCGGTGACCCCGGTCCCGATGGCGGCCTCGGCGAGCGCGACGTCCGGTGCGCGGACCCCCGCCCACACCAGCGCCAGCAGTCCGCCGAGCAGGACGAACGACACGAGCGCGGTGAGCCGGTCGCGCACGGTGAGGGCCACGGTCGCCGCGACGAGGGCCGCGACGCCCACCACGAGGTCGATCACGCCCGCGTCGATCGGCCCCGCCTCCACACCGAGCGCCTCCACACTCAGCGCCTCCACACCGAGCGCGTTCACGCCGCCGCGCCCCGGTCCGGTTCCGTCGCGAGCAGGGTGGCCGCGACGGCGGCCACGGCCATTCCCAGCACCCAGATGGTGGCGTACTTGGCGACCTCCCAGCCCGAGTCCGCACGGAGGGACAGCGCGAGCATGACGAACCCCAACCCGAGGGTGTCCGCCTTGGTGACGGCGTGGAGGCGGCTGCGGAGGTCCGGGAAGCGGAGGAGCCCGAGCGTCCCGGCGGTGAAGAACAGACCCCCGAGGACCGCGGCGACGATCGCCGCGACGTCGAGGACGGCGCCCGCACCGCTCATCGTGGGCCGGCGGTGACCATCGTGACGGTGAGCACGAGCGCCAGCGCCACCAGGACGAGCGCCGCGTCGCGCAGCGAGGGCAGGTGGCCGGTCACCGAGAGGACCGCCAGCGACGCCGCCCCGGTGGTGCCGGCCAGCACGACCCCGGTGACGCGGTCGCGTGGGCCGGGACCGCGGACCACCCGGACCAGGCAGGCCAGGATGTTGAGGACCAACACGACCACCAGGGCCTGCAGGACCACGGTCACCAGGTCCACGGTGACGACCCCTGCACCACTACAACCCCAGCACCGAGCGGGCGATGAGGAAGTACACGATCAGCCCGATCGCGTCCACGAACGTCGTGATGAACGGATTGGAGAACACCGCCGGGTCCGCCTTGACCGATTGCGCGAGCAGCGGCATGAGCCCGCCCACCGTGGCGGCGATGGTGCACAGCGCGAGCAGCGTGAACCCGATGACCAGCCCGAAATCGAATCCGAAGATGAACCCCGCGGCGAGGAGACCCACCCCGCCGAGCGCCAGACCCAGGATGAACCCGGTCCGCACCTCCTGCACGAGCACCCGCAGGGCGTCGCGGGGTCGGACGTCACCGAGGGCCAGGGCGCGGGTCACGGTCGTGGCCGCCTGGTTGCCGGTGTTGCCGCCGGTGCCGATGATGAGCGGCACGAACAGCGAGAGCGCGACCACCTGCTCGAGCGTCGTCTCGAACACCGCGAGCACCTGCACGGTGAGCGCGGCGCCGAGCGCCAGCACGAGCAGCCACACCACGCGGGAGCGGACGATGGACCGGACGGGCGTGGACAGGTACGGCCGACGGAGCGGCTCGGCACCACCCTGGCGGGCCGCGTCCTCGGTCTCGGCGTCCTCGAGGATCCGCAGCGCGTCGTCGACGGTGAGGATGCCCACGAGGCGGTCCTCCTCGTCCGTGATCGGCAGGACGATCACGCGCTCGTCCGCGCTGAGGCGGGCGGCCTCCTCCTCGGAGGCGCGGGCGTGGATCGAGATGGCGTCGTTCATCAGGTCCCCGACGAGGGTGTCGGGTTCCGCGCCCATCAGGGACCTCAGGCCGACGACCCCGATGAGGCGGCGTCCCTGGTCCACGACGGGGATCGTGTAGATCGTCTCGACGTCGACCAACCGGGCGCGGACCCGGTCGAGCGCCTGCTCCGCGGTCATCTCCGGCCGGGCGGAGACGAACTCGGGCGTCATCCTGCGGCCGATGGAGCCGGCCGGGTAGCCGAGGATCTCGTTGGTGAGCGCGCGCTCCTCGGGCGGCAGCCCGCGCAGGAGGCGCGTGGCGACGAAGGCCGGGAGCTCGTCCATGAGAGCCACTCGGTCGTCGGGGTCGAGCTCCTCGAAGAGGTGGGCGACCTGCTCCTCGCGCAGACCGCGCAGCAGCTCGGACTGCACCGGCGCGTCGAGGGCCTCGAACAGCACCAGGGCGCGCCCCTTGGGCAGCAACCGGAACGCGACGGCCCGGTCGCGGTCGGCGCTGCGCTCGAACATGTCCACCACGACCTGGTCGGGCAGTGACGCCATGAGGCGCGAGGCCGCCCGGAGGTCGCCGCGGGAGCGGAGCCGGGCCAACCGCCGGGTCGCCTCGTCCAGGCTCATCTCGCCGTAGGTGCTGTCCTCGTCGACGTGCTCGTCGACCAGGGCGAACCCCGTGGCGTCGGTCGGTGGCCCCCCGGGATCGTCCGGCAGATCGCGCGGCTCAGTCATCACCGGTCCCCTTGGGGGAGTCGGACGGGGCGTCGGTGGCGAACCCGATCTGCGAATACCGGGTGGCCGAGGTGGGCGCGGCGCCCGAGAGGAACCCCGAGCGGGCGATGGCCATGGCACCGATGGCGGAGGAGGCGAACTGGAGGATCGCGGCCACCACCACCTTCGGCGCAGCCTCCCAGGTGGGGTGCAGCAGGAAGGCGCCGACGATCACGAACACCAGCCCGAGTCCGGCGGCCGCCCCGATGGCGGAGGACCGGACGTAGAGGTCGGGGAATCGCAGGAGGCCGATGGCGCCTCCGAGGAACACCACGGACCCCGTCAGGATGGAGACCGATCCCAGGACGGTCGCGAGCAGGTCCCAGCTCATCGCCGACCCCCGGACATGAGTCGGGCCAGCGAGAGAGCGGAGACCAGGCCCACCAGCGTCGCGACCAGGACGAGGTCGTAGACGAAGGGGCTGTCCACCCTCACGCCGACGAGGGCGAGGAGTGCGATGAACGCGAAGAACAGCAGGTCCGCCGCGATGGCACGGTCACCGGCGTGGGGTCCACGGACCATCCGGTAGGAGGACAGGACGGCCGCGATGGAGACCAGGACGATGGCGATGTCGACGGCGATCACCGGACCAGCCCCTCTCTCCGGATCGCCCGCAGCATGTGGTTCTCCATATCGTGTAGCGAGGCCGTCAGGTCGTCGGGATCCGGGAAGTACATCCCGTGGACCACGATCTCCCACCCCTCACCGCCCCCCGGATGGTGCGCGCCCAGGGTCAGCGTCCCCGGGGTCAGGGTGATGAGCGAGGACAGGACGGTCACCTCGAGTTCGGTGCGGCACCTGGTGGGGAACCGCACGAAGCCCGGGGTGATCGAGGCGTGGGGCAGGAAGGCGTCGCGGACGACCTTCGCGCTGGTCGTGGTCTGCTGCCAGAAGAACCACAGCAGGAACCACAGGATCCGCAGCGGCCAGGTCAGGGTGGCGGTCATCCGAGCACCGCCTGGACGTATCCGGTCGGGTCGTACAGGTTGGCCGCAGCGGTCCCGGACAGCTCCAGGAGCACCTGACCCCCCAGTCCCAGCGCCAACGTCACCACGGCCAGCGCCAGCGCGGGCGCTGCGAGTGCCAGACCGATCCGGCGACCCGGGGGCACCATGACGGTGTCGGGGGCCCCGGCCTCCGCCGTGGCGGTGGCCACCGTGGAGGTCGCGGCGCCACCGCTCGCGGCGCCACCGCTCGCGTCGAGCCCGGCGCGGTCCCGGCCGTCGGGGATCCCCGGGGCATCGGAGTAGGCGGGGTCCAGACCCTCCGGGAGCGTGCGGGAGTCGGTGGCGGTGGGTTCGCCGAGGAAGATCCCCGTCCAGATCTTGAGCATCGACAGCAGGGTGAGGATGCTCACCGCCACGGCGACGGCCGCGGCGGCGATCTGCCCGGCGTCGAGGGCGGCGATGATCAGGCTGAGCTTGGCCACGAAGCCGGAGAAGGGCGGGATCCCGGCCAGCGACATGGCGGAGGCGAAGAACGCGATCGCGATGAGGGGCTCGGTCTTGGCCAGTCCCGAGAGCTGCCCGAGCCGCCTGGGTCCGTAGCGCACCTCGATCGCGCCGATCGCGAGGAACAGCCCGGCCTTGACGATCATGTGGTGCAGCAGATAGAAGATGCCGGCGGTGAGCCCGAGGGGGCCGAACAGGGCGACCCCGAGCAGGATGTAGCCGATCTGGCTGACCATGTGGAACGCGAGGATCGAGCGGGGGGCGGCCTCGCCCACCGCGCCGAGGACGCCGATCAGCATGGTGGCCGAGAACACGACCACGCCCACCCAGAGGTAGCGGGAGTCCCCGTCGAAGATCACCGCGTAGACGCGGTAGATCGCGTAGATCGCGATCTTGGTGTGCAGTCCGGAGAACATCGCGGTCACCGCGGGGGACATCTTGGGGTACGCCCGCGCCAACCACCCGTGCACGGGGACCACTGCGGCCTTGATGGCGAGCGCGAAGAGCACCAGGGCGGTGGCCACGGCCACAGCGGTGTCCTCGGACGCGGCCCCGTGGAGTTCGGCGATGTTGACGGTCCCCGTCAGCCCGTAGATCAGGGCCACGCCGATCAGCAGGATGGTCGAGGCGAGCAGGTTGACCGAGATGTAGAGCCGCGACGCCGCGACCCCGGCCACGCTCGCCCGCCCGGACCGCGTGATCATCATGAGCCCGTACGAGGGCAGGAGCATGACCTCGACAAAGACGAAGAAGTTGAACAGGTCCCCCGTGAGCAGGGCCCCGTTGACGCCGGCGGTCACGAGCAGGACCAACGGCGGGTAGAACCGCTTGAACGCCTCCCCGGCCGCCACGGCGAAGGCCGCGCACGTGAGCGTCAACAGGCTCGTCACCGTGAGCATGAGAGCGGAGAACATGTCGAGCACGAACGGGATGGCCACCCCGGGGGCCCACAGCGCGACCTGGTGCACCACGACCGACCCGTCCGACACCCACGGCACGGTGGCGACGGCCGCGGCCAGCTGCGCCACCAGCACGACGAAGAGGACCGACAGGACCAGGCGCGTCCGCGAGGCGACGGCGACGAGCAGGCCCGCCGCCAACAACGGGACGGCGACGAACAGGGTGAGGGCGGACTCCAGCATCATCGGTGGACCCCTTCCGCGTCGTGGTTCGTCGGCTCGTCGGGTTCCGGGTCCTCCGGGTGGGCGCCCCCCGGGATCTCCGGGAGGAGGTCCAGGTGGTCGAGATCGCCGACGTCGGTGTCGTCGTCATCCCCGCCGATCACCGCCAGCACGAGCAGGTAGATCGTGATGGCGAACGCGATGACGATGGCGGTGAGCACGAACGCCTGCGGCAGACCGTCGGCCGTGAGCGACGGGTCGGGGTCGGACACCAGTGGTTCCTCGCGCCGGGACGCCCCGCCGGCCGCCATGAGCGTGAGGTGCGCGGCGTGGCTGAGCAGGATGAACCCCAGGATCACCCGGACCATCCCGCGCTGCAGGACGAGGAAGACGAAGCCGGCCATGAGGACGCCGACGGAGATCGCGAGGGTCATGCCTGCACCTCCCGGTTGTCGGCCGCGTCGAGGACCGGTTCCGCGTCCTCGGTGGTGGCGGGGTCGGTGGCCTCCGCGCCCGGGCCGGGGGGCGGGGGCGGCACGGCGGGTTCGTCGCTCCGGTCGTCCCCGCCGAGCTTGTCGATCGCGGCCATGACCACGCCGAGGACGGCCAGGTAGACGCCCACGTCGAAGACCAGCGCGGTGGTGAGGTGCACGTCACCGAGGTAGGCGTGCAGCGGCAGGAGGAAGGAGCCGTCGGCGAAGCCCGCCAGGCCCGTGAGGACCCCGATGATCACGCCGGCCGCGATGACCGCGACGTACGGTACGCGGATCCGCGCCGCCTCGTCGCTCGGCGCGCGCAGGTAGTAGATCGCGATCCCGGCGCCGCCGATGAGCGCGGAGTTGAACCCTCCGCCGGGGGCGTTGTGGCCCCGGACGAGGAAGTAGAGCGAGAGCAGCACGATCAGGGGGCCGAGGACCCGGGCGAACGTGCGCAGGAAGACGCCGTTGTCCCGGGCGGGCAGGAGCGGCGAGTCCGCGTGGACGGCGAGCGGCACCTCGCGACGGGGCAGGGCGCGCCTGGCGTGCAGCGCGAGGATCACCGCGAGTCCGGCTACGCCGAGCACGGTGAGCTCCCCGAGGGTGTCCAGCGCCCGGTAGTCCACCAGGACGGTGTTGACCACGTTGATGCCGCCGGTGTCCTCCTCCGCGTTGTCGAGGAAGTACCGCCCGACATCGGAGAGTTCACGGCGGCCGGTCATGGCCCACACCGCCGCGCCCGAGGCCAGGCCGACCACGACCGCGACGGCCGCGCTGACGAGCGTCCGCGAGCGGGAGACCGTGTGGAAGGCCCGGGGGAGACGCTGGAGGACCAGGACGATGACGACGACGGTGAGCACCTCGACGAGGAGCTGGGTCAGGGCCACGTCGACCGCGCCGAGCGTGAAGAACCACAGCGCCATGGCGAACCCGACGATCCCCACGTTCGCGACGGCGCCGAGACGGGAGCGGGAGACGACCATGGCCGCGGTGCCCACCACGAGCAGCACCACCACCACCCAGTCCTCCGCCCGGACGGGTGAACCCACCTCGGGCTCGGGTCGGACTGCCGCCACGCCCACGGCGGCCAGGGCGACCAGCACCACGAGGACGGCCCAGACGTGCCGGGAGATCCGGTCGGTCCGGGTGACGTCGCCGACGCGCGCCCCGCCCGCGATGGCCCACCGGCGCAGCGCGTCGACCGTCGCCACGCCGGTGATGGGGGCGAGCTCGCGGTCGAGGAAGCGGTCCACGGGATTGCGTACCAGGACCAGCACGATCCCGAAGGTGATCACGACCATCGACATGAACAACTCGGGCGCGAACCCGTGCCAGAGGCCGAAGTCCGCCTCGTAGCCCTCGCCGAGGGACGCGCGCGCCGCGGCCGCGACCGCCGGCTCGAGGAGGAACCCGGTGAACCCGAGGACCAGGCCGAGCACCGCGGGGAGGGCGGCGGGGAGGAAGAACGAGGCGTGGGGGGCCTCGATGGTCTCCGGGGTGCTGTGCACCGGCTCTGGACCCGGGCCCGCCGGGGGGCCGTGGGTGACGAACCCACCGAGCAGGAAGCGTGCCGAGTAGGCGAAGGTGAAGGTCGCGGCGAACACGGCCAGGGCGCCGAGCGCGGGCCCCGTCCACGCCGCCCCCGGCGCGTCCAGCATGGACTTGAACATCCACTCCTTGGACACGAAGCCCAGCAGCGGGGGCAACCCCGCCATCGACGCCGCGGCCAGGCCCACGCCGATCGCCGTGCCGGGCATGATGCGGTAGAGCCTCGGGAGGCCGCTCATGGCCCGGGTGCCGGTCTGCTGGTCGACCACTCCCACGAACATGAACAGGGACGACTTGAACAGCGCGTGGGCGATGGTGTGGATGATCGCGGCGACCATGGCGGCCGGGGTGCCGACGCCGATCGTCGCCACCAGGAAGCCCAGCTGGCTGATCGTGGAGTAGGCGAGGAGTTCCTTGAGGTCGTCCCGCTGCATGGCGAACACGGCGCCGAGCACTGCGGTGGTCATGCCGCAGGTGATGAGGAGCAGGTTCCACACCGGGACGTCGTGCAGTGCCTCGGAGAACCGCAGCAGCAGGTAGATGCCGGCCTTGACCATGGCGGCGGCGTGCAGATACGCGCTGACCGGCGTCGCCGCGACCATGGCGTCGGGCAACCACGCCTGGAAGGGGAACTGCGCGGACTTGGTGAACGCGGCCATGGCGATCAGCACGGCGATCACCGTGGCGAAGCCGGGGTCAGTCGACCACACCGGATCGACCAGGATCTCCGACAGCACGGTGGTGCCGGTGCGGACCACCATGAGCGCCGCGGCGGTGAGCAGGCAGAGCCCGCCCGCGACGGTGACGAGGAGCGTCCGCACCGCGGGCTGCGTTCCCTTGGGGCCGGCGAGCGTGATGAGGAAGAAGGAGCACAGGGTCGTGAACTCCCACGCGACGAACAGCAGGACGACGTCGTCCGCCAGGACCAGCCCGAGCATCGACGCGGCGAACAGCGTCATCAGGCCGTAGTACCCGCCGTGACCGCCACCGCGCCCGAGGTACCGGGACGAGTAGGCCATCACCACGGCCCCGATCCCGAGGACGATCATGGTGAACACGCGGGCCAGCGGGTCGAGGGACAGGCGGAGTTCGACGCCCAACGCGGGCATCCACGCGACCGTGGAGACGGTGTCGACGGGGACGGCGAACCAGATGTACAGGGCGAGGCCGCCGAGCAGCGCCGCGAGCGGCCATCCCGCGTCCCGCCCCATGGTGCGGGCCAGCAACGGTGAGATCGCCGCGATGCCGAAGGCCACTGCGAGGGCGAGGGTCAGGGTCACGTGCCGTTGGCTCCGGAGGTGGTCGAGATGGGCGTCGGAACAGACCCGTGGGTACCGAGCCCGCCGGGCCAGGCTAACACTCTCCGCCCGGGCGGATTCGGGCAGGATTCCGGGGCATGCCGAATGACCTGCGGGAACGGGTGCGCCACGTCACTACCATCCACGGCATGCCCCCCACCCCCAGTGCAGCCGACCGCGCGGACGAACCTCTGGACGACCCGGTCGGCGACCCGGTCGACCGGTCGCCGGACGAGCCTGCGGTGGACGAGCCGGCGGGGGACACGAGGGTGGACCCGGTCGACGAGCCCGTCGACGAGCCGGTCGGCGGGGCGCCCAGCGGCCCGGGCCCCGGCAGGCGGGCCCTCGCGCTGGTCGTGGTGATCCTGCCGCTGGTCCTGGCGGCGCTGTGGGCTGC
>NZ_JAALDZ010000097.1:0-10142 GCF_014145125.1 Dietzia sp. CQ4
CGGCCCCGGCGGCGGGAACACCGGCCCCGGCCCCGAGCCCGACCCCCACCCGGGAACAGCCTCGGCAGCCGGAGTCCCGGCCCCGCAGGGACGGCAGCGCCATGGACCGGCTCCGCTCCACCGACGATCTCTGACCGACCGACGCGCTGAGAGGGGAGCCATGCCCGTCACCCGGATGTTCCGTGGTCTCTCGGCTCGGCTGACCGCGCCGCTCGAATCGCTCGACGCGGTGGACCTGGCCGGTGCGGTTCAGGGCATCGGCTGCTCGCCCGTCGAGGACGCCCGGAGAGGGCAGATGGTCACCCTGGCCGGGCGCGTGCGCACAGTCCTGTCCGGAGGGGGAGAGCGGTTCCTCGGGGTGACCGCCGAGGTGTACGACGGTACGGGTGCGGTGGACGTGTGCTGGCTGGGACGTGGTTCGATCCCGGGTATCGACACCGGCCGCTTCGTCAAGGTGACCGGGCGTATCGGCGTCCGGTCCGGCCAGAAGATCATGTTCAATCCACGTTACGAATTGCTCAGTGGGCAACCGGGCGCTACACGCGGAGGAGAAGTGTGACCGAGTCTGAGCGGGCCGGCGAGCAGTCCACCGGAGAAGTGCCCCCGGAGAGCGCGGGAGGTAAGCGGAAGTCCGCGTTCGGTGACCCGGACGCCTCGCTGCTCGAGCAGATGGGTGGCGTCCGCGGCCTGGTCTACTCGTCGATCCCCATCCTGACCTTCGTCCCCGTCAACGGCTTCTGGGGACTGACGGTGGCGATCTGGGCGGCGCTCGGGGTGGCGGTCGCCATGCTGTCGTGGTCACTGGTCCGACGGGAGAACCCCCAGCCGGCGATCTCCGGCTTCTTCGGGGTCGCGATCGGTGTCCTGATCGCCTGGCGCACCGGAAGCGCGAAGGGATACTTCCTCTACGGGATCATCACGCAGGCGGTGTACGGCGGGGTGTTCGCCCTGTCCGCGCTCGCGCGGTGGCCACTCGTCGGGGTGATCTGGGGCCTGCTCGACGGAAAAGGGATGTCCTGGCGCCGTCACCCGAAAGCGCGTCGGTGGTACGCCGTCGCCACGTGGATCTGGGCAGGGCTCTTCGCGATACGCGCAGTGCTACAGTACGCGCTCTATCTGAACGACGAGGTCAACTGGCTCGGGGCCGCCCGCATCGCGATGGGCTGGCCGCTCGCGCTGCTGGCGTTCGCGGCGACGATCTGGGCGGTGCGGCGCGCGATGGTCTACGAGAGGGAGCCCGCGGAGGTCCGGGAACCCACCACGCACGACTGACACGCACGACCGATACGGCATCACCTCGGATGGACGACGGCCCCCGGCGAGTTCGCCGGGGGCCGTCGTCTGCCCAGCTCGTGTCCGTCAGCCGCGAGCGCGAGTGACGCGGTGGTCAGACCGTGCTCGTCGCCATCCGCGAGAACTCGCTCGGGCCCGTGATGGTGCGGTAGGCGAACACCGAGGCCAGGGTGGCCACGGGGATCGCGATGAGGAGCCCGACGAACAGGGCGAGGAAACCTGCCACGACGACGAGGATGTTGAGCACCGCGAGAGCGAACAGGTTTCCCGCGTCGGACTTGATCGCGTTGACGCTGGACTTCATGGCGTCGATCGCGGTCATGTTGCGGTCCACGACGAAGTGGAGGGTCCAGTACAGGAAGAACGCGATCACGATGCCGGGGATGATGAGGAGGATCAACCCGATGGACGTCGCGATCGCCACGAGGATCGCGGCGATGACGAACGCCCCGAAGTTCTGCAACTTGAAGAAGTCGCCGATCTCCGGCTTGTGCCCGTCCACCTCGAGGAGGGCTCCCCGGATGATGAAAGCCTGGAACAGGAAGCTCACGGCGATCGCCAGTATCGAGCCCAGGAACGCCACCGACGCCGACTGAGAGTTGGATATCGAACTCGCGAGCCCGTTGGCGAGGAACATCGCCAACGTGACCAGAACCCACGGCAGCGGGTTGTTCTTGAACATCTGCCAGCCGGCGCCGATGGCGTCGGTGGCGGACACCCTGCCCGTCATCACCGGCCCGCCCCCCTGGCCGGACTGGGGGTACCCGGCCCCGTAACCGTGGTCACCGTACGGCTGCTGGCCGAAGCCCTGCCCTCCGGATCCCTGCTGGCCATAAGCCTGTTGGCCGTAGCCCTCCTGGCCGTAGCCCTGTCCGGGATAGGGCTCCTGGCCGAATCCCTGCGCGTCCCCCTGTCCGCCGTACTGCTGTCCGCCCCAGTTCTGTTGGGCGGCGCCGGTGCCGGTCGGATCGTTCGGGTTCCCGTCTCCTGACGGGGTACCTCCGGTGGTCATGGCATCTCCAGATCTCTTCGCGTCGGTGTGAAAGATTCTTCCACCTGCCTGGCTCCGAACCTAGTCCTGTCCGGGCGTTTTGGGGAGTGCCAACTCGACGGTCGGGGCGGGGAAATGCGTGGAGCCCCGTCGACGATGTCGACGGGGCTCCGGGTCCGTTGACCGGACGAGGGTGTCAGATGTTGGCGTGGATCTCGACAGCCTGTGCGACGCCGGCCACGGTGCCGGCGATCTTGACCGCCTCCCAGGCCTGCTCCTTGGTGATGCCCTCCTTGCGGATGACGTCGTCGTGCGCGGCGGTGCAGTTCTCGCAGCCGTTGATCGTCGAGACGGCCATGGACCAGAGCTCGAAGTCGGCCTTCTCCACACCCGGGTTCGCGATGATGTTCATCCGGAGGCCCATGCGGACCTGGGCGTAGTCGTCTCCCAGGAACTCCTTGGCGCGGTAGGCCACGTTGTTCATGGCCATGATGGACGCAGCACCGAGGGCGGCGTTGAACGCCTCGTCGGACAGGTGCTCGCGCGCCTCGTCGGCGATCTCGGACAGCACGGTCTCGGACCGGGTCGCCGCGGCGGTGGCCAGGAAGGTCCCCCACAGCTGCTGCGGCGACAGCTCCGTCGAGCGCGCCAGGGAGCCGAGGTTCAGTTTGAGATCCTTCGCGAACTCAGGGAGCCCGGACTTCAGGTTCTCGATGGTCACTTGATGCCCTCCTGCAGCATGTCCATCTTGTTGATGTTCTTCGTCGGGTCGTTCTTCTGCCAGTTGCAGGCGCAGACCTCGGACGACTGGAGGGCGTCGAGGACACGGAGGACCTCGTCCACGTTGCGGCCGACGGCATCAGGCGTCACCGAGACGAACTGGATGACGTTGTCCGGGTCGACGATGAAGGTCGCGCGGTCGGCGACCCCGTCCGCGTTCTCGACACCGAGCGCGCGGATCAGCTCGTGCTTGATGTCCGACAGGAGCGGGAACGGGACACCCTTGAGCTCGTCGTTGGTCGCGCGCCAGTTGAAGTGCGCGAACTCGTTGTCGATCGAGCCACCGAGGACCTGCGTGTCGCGGTCCTGGAAGTCCTCGTCGAGCTTGCCGAACGCGGCGATCTCGGTGGGGCAGACGAAGGTGAAGTCCTTCGGGTAGAAGAAGATCACCCGCCACTTGCCGGCGTACGACTGGTTGGTGATCGTCTCGAAGTAGTCCTCGGGCTGCTGGGCGTTGACCTGCTGGAGGTCGCCGCCCTTGAGTGCGGTGAGCTCGAAGTCGGGGAACTGATCGCCGATGGTGAGAAGTGCCATGTGATCCTCCTGGGTTATGGGCCGTTCTTGAACGGGCAGGGGAGACTATGCCCGACGCGCAGTGAGAGGTAAAGCCTAATGAGGTGAAGATCACCCATAGGGGAGGGTGAATAATCATCGACGTGGGGCTATTGATCGTCCTACACTCATCGACATGGCCAATCAGCGGTTCGTTCCGAGCGTGACCCAGCTCAGGGTGTTCCTCGCTGTCGCGGAGCGCCTCCACTTCCGCAGTGCCGCTGAGGAGCTGGGAATGAGCCAGCCGTCGCTCTCCCAGGCCCTGGCGACTCTGGAGGAGGGACTCCGGGTTCACCTGGTCGAACGGAGTACCAGGACGGTGCTCGTCACACCGGTCGGGCACCAGCTCCTCCCGTTCGCACGGGCCGCGGTGGGCGCGATGGACGCGGTGGCCGACATCGCCGCCGGCAGCGGGGGGCCGCTGTCGGGCGACGTCCGCATCGGTGTGATCCCCACGGCGGCGCCCTACCTGCTGCCGGGTCTGCTGCCCGCCCTGACCGAGCGTTTCCCGGATCTGCGGCCCCGGATCGTCGAGGATCAGACCGCCAGACTGCTCGAGCAGTTGCGCTCGGGGGCGATCGACGTCGCGATCATGGCTCTTCCCACCGATGCCGCGGGTGCCATCGGTATGCCCCTGTACACCGAACCGTTCGCTCTCCTCGTCCCGGCCGACCATCCGCTCGCCGGGCAGGAGGGCCTCTCGCTCGAGGCCCTCGTGGATCTCCCACTGCTGATGCTCGACGAGGGGCACTGCCTCCGTGACCAGACCGTCGACCTGTGCCGGCGGGTCTCGGCTCCGATCCTGGGTCGTGGTGGGTCGCGGGCGGCGTCCCTGACCACCGCGGTGAGGTGCGTCGCCGGGGGGCTGGGGGTGATGATCGTGCCGGAGTCGGCCGTGGTGTCCGAGAGCCGCGACCCCGGCATCGGGGTCGCGAGGTTCGTCGCGCCCGCACCGGGCCGGACGATGGGTCTGGTGCTCCGCACGGCCACGGCCAGTGACGACGCCTACGCCGAGCTCGGGAGCGTCATCACCGAGGTGGCCCAGCGGCTGTTCGGGGCGGTTGCCGCCTGACCGGCGGTCGTCCGGCGCCGGCCGGGCAGGTGGGGTTCGTCGACTCCAGGGCCCGCGCCGCCTCCAGGTAACGGGCGCGGAGCCCCTGTGTCCGCGCGACCCATCCGCGCTGGTGGGCGACGAAGACCGCTCGTCCCTCGGGGGACTCCACCGGGATCGGGTCGAGTCCCCAGGCGGACAGGTCATAGGGCGAGGACCGCATGTCGACCTCGCGGGCGTCGAAGGCCGCGGCCAACGTGTCCACCAGGAGCTCGCCGGGGGCGCCGGCCTCCATGTCCGCCACGTACGAGTAGAGATCCATACCGGCGTGCAGGCAGGCCGGTTGCTCGTTGCGGACCTGTTCGGCGCGGGTGAGGACGTCCTTGTTGAGGGGGACGGCGGCCTCGGTGAAGAACCGGAGGGCGTCGAAGTGGGTGCACCGCAGCCGGGATCCGTCGACGACGTCGTCGATCAGTGGCTGAGATACCCGGAGGGGCACCCGGGGATGACGAACGGCATCGTCGCCTCCCCGGTAGAGCATGGCCCACTCGTGAAGGCCGAAACAACCCAGTGCGCCCGGCCTGGACGCGGTGGCCTCGACGATCTCGCGCGCGCGGGACAGGCGGGGGCCGCATCGGGACAGGACGGACGTGGGATCCACGATCAGTCCGGACCGACCGCGCAGGGAGGTCCGCTCGTAGTGGCGCCACTGCGCCCGTTCGGTCAGGTGGGCGTTCTCCAGGATGATCCCCGGGCCGGGATGCCAGCGTCGGACGGTGGCGACGCTCGTCCGGTAGTAGGTGAACAGGAAGTCCGCGACCGGGTGCGGCTCGCCTCGTCGTCGACGCTCGAGGTGGTCGGTGGTCAGCGAGTCGACGGCCTCGGTGTGCCGGCGCTCCAGCGCCCGCCAGAGGCGCTCGGGCACCAGAACCGGGTCGGCGGGTTGGCGCCGCGGGCTCACGACCGTCGCTTCTTCTTGGGGCGGTGCACCCGGGACTGGGCGGGCCGTCGGGATCGCGCCGGGGGAGCGGACTCCCGCCGTCGTCGGGGTGGCGCGATCTCCGGCCCGAAGAGGTCGTCGAGGAGGCGCGCGGCCCGGGGGCCGGAGGGGTCGACGAGCTCGACGGCCATGCCGACCTCGCGTGCCAGCGCGCTGATCCGGGCGACCTCCGAGGGTCTGACAATCGCGGCCACCACGCCGGCGGTGTCGTCACCACGTCCGGTACGGCCGGAGCGGTGGACGAGGTCCTGGACCGAGTGGGGAGGCCCGACGTGGATGACGTGGCCGATCCCGTCGAGATCGAGGCCGCGACCGGCGAGGTCGGTGCTCACGAGCACCCTGACGGCGCCCGAGGCGAGATCGGCGAATGCACCGGCGCGCCTGGTCGGGGAGGCGGAACCCGCCACGCCGGCCGCCGTGACCCCGGTCGCCGCGATGGAGGCGCGCAACTCCTCGACCGCGTCGCGGCGGGGGACGAAGAACAATGCCCTGCGGCAGCGGGCGGCGAGTGCGATCGCGTACTCCTCCGGGTCCGGTGCGGAGACGACGATGAGCTGGCGGGGGGCGCCGGCGGCGACCGTCACCGGGGTCGGGTCGACGGGGGAGTCCACCCGGTGGACACACAGTCCGGGGCGTCGCCGGCGCAGATCGTCCTCGACGGCGGCGTCCGCCGTGGCCGTCGTCGACAGGAGCGTCGCGTCAGCACAGTCCGCGAGCAATGAGGCGGTCTGCTCGCCGAAGGAGAGCCCCATCAGGTGATCCGCCTCGTCCAGGACGAGGACCTGCACGTCGGTGGTGGACAGGGCCCCCGTCCGGATCAGATCGGTCAGGCGTCCAGGGGTCCCCACCGCGATGTCGACCGGCGCCACCAGGGTTCTGCGGTCCTTGGACAGCGGTTGACCGCCGACGAACGTGGCGACACGGAGCCCGGCGCCCGCGCCGACCTCGGCGAGGATCTCGGCGTTCTGCACCGCCAGCTCGCGGGTCGGGGCCACCACGACGGCACGCGGCCGGAGAGCCAGGCTCGGGGCCCCGGCCAGTCGGTGCGCCACGGCGATCGCGAACACCAGGGTCTTGCCGGAGCCGGTCGGCGCGACCGCGAGGAGGTCGCGGCCCGCGACGGCGTCGTCGAGCGCGGCGATCTGGATCGCGCTCGCCGGGCCGTCGACGACGGTGGAGACGGCGTGTCTGACCGGGACCGCGACGCCGAGCCCGGCGAGTAGACGGCCCAGATCGGTCCGAGCCGGCCCGGTCAGGCCCGCACCTCCGTACGGTCGCCGCTCCACTGAGTGTGGAAGCTGCCCTCGCGGTCGGTCCGCAGGTACGTGTGGGCGCCGAAGAAGTCGCGCTGTCCCTGGATGAGCGCGGCGGGCAGTCGTTCGGTCCGGAGCCCGTCGTAGTAGGCCAGGGCCGCGGAGAACCCGGGCGCCGGGATACCTGCGGTCACCGCCGTGGTGACGACGCGCCGCCAGCTGTCGACGCAGTCGGCGAGCGCCTCGGCGAAGTAGGGGGCGGCCAGGAGAGTGGGGAGATCGGCGTTCTCCGCGTAGGCCTCGCGGATGCGGTCGAGGAAGGTGGCGCGGATGATGCATCCCCCACGCCAGATCGTGGCCAGGTCGCCCCTCGCCACATCCCACCCGTACTCGGCGGTGGCAGCGGTGATCTGGTCGAATCCCTGGGCGTAGGCGATGACCTTCGACGCGTAGAGCGCGCGCCGGACGTCCTCGATGAACTCTGGGCCGGTGCCGCTCGGGGTCGACACCGCGCCGGAGGGCAGCGCGCGGCCCGCCTCGCGCTGCGGTACCGAACTGGACAGGGCGCGGGCGAAGACGGCCTCGGCGATGCCGGTCACCGGGACACCCAGACCCAGTGCGGACTTGACCGTCCAGCGGCCGGTGCCCTTCTGGCCCGCGCGGTCGACGATCACGTCGACCAGGGGATACCCGGTCTCGGCGTCCACCTGGGCGAGCACCTCCGCGGTGATCTCGATCAGGTAGGAGTCGAGTTCGCCGGTGTTCCACTCGCGGAACACCTCGGCCATGGCCGCAGGCTCGATCCCCGCCACACCGCGCAGGAGGTGGTACGCCTCGCCGATGAGCTGCATGTCCGAGTACTCGATCCCGTTGTGCACCATCTTCACGAAGTGGCCGGAACCGTCCTCGCCGATGTGGGTGCAGCACGCGGTCCCGTCGACCTTGGCGGAGATGTCCTCGAGCATGGGCCCGACGACCTCGTAGCTGGAGGCCGGGCCACCCGGCATGATGGACGGGCCCTCGAGGGCGCCCTCCTCGCCGCCGGAGATCCCGGCGCCGATGAACCGGATCCCGCGGTCGGCCATCGCCTTCTCCCGGCGGATGGTGTCGGTGTAGAGGGAATTGCCCCCGTCGATGATGATGTCGCCCTCGTCGAACGCCTCGGCGAGGGCGTCGATCACCGCGTCGGTGGGTGCCCCGGCCTGAACCATGACGAGCGCACGTCGCGGCGACCGGAGTGCGGCGGCGAACTCCTCGATGGTCTCGGTGCGGACGAAGTCCCCGTCCCGGCCGTGCTCGTCCAGGAGAGCGTCGGTCTTGCCGGCGGAGCGGTTGTGAACGGCGACCGTGTACCCGTGGCGGGCGAAGTTCCGTGCGATGTTCGAGCCCATCACGGCGAGTCCGGTGACTCCGATGTCGGCGGTCCCGTTGGTGTCTGAGGTCGGCTGCGCGTCCTCGCGCTCAGTACTCATGTGTCTCAGAGTAGTCCACGGGTTCCCGGGCAGTGGACCTGCATCGATGGGGGAGACGGGCCGTCCGGCGGGCATCCGCGAACCTGAGTGTTTGCTGACAGATCAGTGGTGCACTGAGTGCAACGATTGCCGGAACCGGTCCGAAACCCTTGGTTGTACGAGGTGGTGTGTTGTATCACTTATTACCGGGCCGGGACACCGGTGCACCCGCGGAACGGGGGGAAACGCGCCGCGGTGTGGCGCCGGTGTGCAGGCGGCCCGAGTGAGAAGTGATCAGCGAGGGGGAAGCAGCAGACATGACCAGCTCCATGCTGCCCACACAGATCGTGGGTACGCGCACGGTGTTCGACGACACGGTCGAGGTACTCGCCGGGTTCAGACCGGGATACCCGAAGTTCTACTCGATCGCGGATCTCGGTAGCCAGTCCCGCCGCCGGTGGGTTCCGCTGGAGCGTGCGGTGGACGGCGGACGTGTCGAGACGATGTTCCGCAACTACTTCGCGGAGTCCGGGGACATCCGGTTCTCGACGTACCTCGTCGCCGACGCGTTCGCCCACGGGGTGATCGGCCGGGCGGTCGCGAGCTTCGTCACCATCGGCCGGGTGTGGGACACGGGTGCGGAGAACCTCGCGGTCCGCACCGACATCGAGGGAGGGCTCGACTGGGCGGGCGTCCGGGACACCACCTTGCGACTGCTCTGTGATGATCCGTCCGCGGGTTCGCCGGGGACCGTTGTCCTGCCGTGCGAGCAGGCCCTCGCGCAGTGGCTCGCCTGCCGGTCACGAATGACCCTGAGTCCGGTGTTCGACGATCTCTCCCGCGTGAGCAACTGCAGCGTCGACACCCTGTGGTCGGTGGTCGGGGAGTGCGTGCTGGGTGCCGCGACGATCGTCCCGACCTTCGCCGACACGAGTGCGGAGACCGGATACCGCCGCGGACAGCTGGTGCTGCAGGCGCTCCACGAGTCCGGTCTGGCGGTACGGAGGCGCAGCGCCCTTCCGCGAACGCCCGGATCGGGACCGATCCCGGTGCGCGACAGGGGTTGGCGCTCGGTCCGCTGATCCCGCCTGACCCGGCTCGGTCCGCTGATCCCGCCTGACCCGGCCCGGCCCGCTGGGCCCGGCTGACCTGACCTGACGCGCGTGACCCCGCATGGCTCGGCTGCGCGGACGCGGAGGCGCGGTAGCGTCGGTACCCGAATCGCCCGGACGGCCCGGGCCGGGAGAAGAGGTCCGATGTCCGACGCGGTCGAGAACGAGTTCATCCAGTTGATCCGGGGACGGTCCGGAACCGGTTTCGGCGGCGGGATCGGCATCGACTACCGGGATATCACTCCCGACAGGGTCGTGGTCTCGGTCGACATCGCGCCGCACCTGCACCAGCCCTACGGGATCGTCCACGGCGGCGTCTACTGTGCCATCGCCGAGGAGGTCGCGAGTGTGGCGGGCGCGGTGTGGCTCGGTGGTGAGGGCAAGGTGGTCGGGGTCAACAACTCGACCGACTTCCTGCGGGCCGTCACCGAGGGCACGCTCACGGCGACCGGTACCCCCGTGCACCGGGGACGCAGCCAGCAGCTGTGGCGTGTCGAGATCACCGATGACGAGGGGCGACTCGCTGCCGTGGGTCAGGTCCGGCTGGCGAACCTCCAGTAGGCCCGGTCGCCGGGCGAGAAGCCCTGTCCGGCCCGGGGCGCGCGGCGACAACCGGGGCAGAACTGCGAGAGCGCCCGGCGGGATGTCCCGCCGGGCGC
>NZ_JAALDZ010000098.1:0-11549 GCF_014145125.1 Dietzia sp. CQ4
GCGGTCCCGGCACCGGCGGTGGTCCCGGCATCCTCGGCGGGTGCGGCGGCGGTGTTCCCGGCATCCTCGGCGGGCGCGGTGTCGGCGGTGGTCCCGGCCTCGGCGGTCCCGTCGTAGTCGTGATTCTCCCCCGCACGCGAACCGCCCTCGGGCCGGGTCGATCCGGCGTGACCGGCCAGGCGGCGGCGAACCGGCTGACCGGCGGGCTTCGGTGTCCTCTTGATGGGTGGCATCAGATGTTCCCGTCCTTCCTCATCGGCCGGCGGAGGTGGTCGGCGCGGTGGTCGGCGCGGTGGTCGACTCCTCCTGCGTGTCGGGGTCGTCGGCGTCCGCGTTCCCGGCTCCGTCCCGGGTGTCCGGCGCCTCCAGCTCCTGGACGGACTGACTCGAGCTCCCGACCGGCACGGTCACGCCCACCTGGTTGACCGCGTTGGCCTTCCACGACCCGTCCTCACGGGTGAGATCCACCCGCATCGCCTGGCGTCCGGTGATGTCGTCCTGGCCCTCACGCTCCGAGTGGGCGGTGAAGACCACCAGCACGGCGGCCTCGCCCGCCTCGAGGTCGAGGACCTCCACCGCGGACTGGGAGACGGTCGCCGTGGTGACCGCCTTCTGCTCCACGACACGGGTGCGGACATCGTCCGCCCACTGCTCCTGCTCCACGAGGAAATCGCCGGTCGAGGCGTCGGCGAGGTGCTGCAGCGACTCGTCGACGTTGCGGTAGTCGAAGCTGAACGCGTTGATGATCACCTGCGACGCCACCTCGGAGACGGTCTCGCGCTCGGTCGCGACCTCGTGTGCCGACCGCGCTTCTGCATAGCGCCAGCCGAACACGCCCAGCACCGCCACACCGGCCACCAGCACGACGATCGAGAGGACCGCCAGCCACCTCGGGACGGCCCGGCCCTCCTCGCCACCGTCCCTTGCCGGACGGTCGCCGCCCCTGACACTGCCCTGCGAACTCATGGCGGCGACGCTACCTGAACCAGGGCGCCCCGGATCACCGCCCGGTCGCCCGGTCACCGCGGGATCAGTCCCTGCAGGACCGCGAGCTGCTCGGCGGCCACGGACAGGTTCAACCGGTCCGGGTCGATCTTGGGCTTGGCGTCCCAGGGCTGCGTGACGCCCGGGTAGGCGTACTCGACCCGGTCGGCGCCGCGAACGGCGGTGGGGCTGCCGAGCGGAACCGTGCACTCGGCGTCGTAGTTCGGCGGGAAGTTCTGTTCCTGCGGGTCGAATGACGGGTCCTGCGCCCTGATCTGGTTGATGATGTCCCAGGTGCCTTCATAACCCTGGGTACACGGCGTGGGGTTGTCCATCTCCAGGACCAGACCGAAGTGGATGGTGCCGTCGCCCGGTGCCACCGACAGGCCGCCGGCCGCCAGGGCCGGCAGCAACTGCAGGAGCACCTTGAACGACGGCGCGAGCGGGTCCACGGTCTTCATGGTGGTCGACAGGTTCCCGATGGTCCGGGTGAGCGGCTCGCCGGAGTTCTCCACCAGGAACCGCGTCTCGTCCGCGAACTCGGGCCCGGTGGTGATGAGACGCTCGAGGTCGGAGTCGGAGTCACGCAGGGCCTCGGTCACCGTACGCAGGTCGCGGGAGAAGCTGATGATCTCCGCGGACTGGTCGGCCTGGGTGTCGAGGACGGTCGCCCCGTCCCGGATGAGGGCCTGCAGTTGCGGCATGGTGCGGATCCCGGAATCGGAGATGCGGATGAGGGAGTCCGAGAGTCGCTGGAGTTGCGGTCCCCGACCCTCGATCGCGGTACCCAACTCGTCGACCATCACCTCGAGGTCGTCGAGCGGCACCGACCGGGACAGCTCGTCGACCGAGGCCAGCAGGTCCTCCACGCGTACCGGCAACGCCTCGCGGCCCGCGCTGATCACGTCACCGTCCTGCAGATACGGCTCGGAGTAGGAATTGGGCCGCAGGTCCACGAACTGCTCGCCGATCGCGGAGCGGTTGGCCACCACGGCCACGGTGTCCGCCGGGATGTCCGGAGCACTGGAATCCAGGTCGAGTTCGACCCGGACCCCGTCGTCGGTGAGCGAGAGCTCGCCGATTCGCCCGACGGGGGTGCCGCGGTAGTTGACCGCCGCGTTGGTGAACACACCTCCGGTATCGGGCAGGTCCAGGTAGACCTGGTACTGACCGATCCCGAACAACGAGGGCAGCCGCACATAGTTGGCCCCGACGTAACTGATCCCCACTGCTGCGATCACGCAGAAGGCGATGAGCTGGGTCTTGAGTATCTTGCTCACTGGTATCCGGGCTCCCCTGGTTCAGGCAGGTAGTTCTCGGAGAACTCCGAGGTACCCGGCGCGGGCCTGGGCGTGACCGCCCGGTCCATGATCGGCGGGATGGGCAACAGCGGCAGGACGATGGTGGTCCGCCTGTCGGGGCCGTTTCCGTTCACCCAGGGGTTGCCTGGGTCGACGTTGTACGGGCCGCTCGTCGTGTTCGGGTAGATCGGCACCGGATCACCCTGGTTCGCGCCGAGGTTACGGAGCGTCTCGGAGATCGTCGCATCCACGGAGAGGAACACGTTCGCCGAGCCGCCGACGCTCGTCTGAATCGACGCGTCGGGGAAGGGGAAGGTGGGGACGAACCCGACAAGGTCGATGAGCTCCGGAGTCGACTCACCCAGGTACTGCAGCACCGGACGCAGTGATCGCAGGTCCGCGATGATGTCCTCCCGGCTGGTGAGCAGGATGTCGGATCCCACCTGCCCGAGCGCGTCGACCCGGCGCAACATCTCCACTAGCTGGGGGCGCTGCTCCTCGAGGAACGCCACCCCGGCGGGCAGCTCGTCGAGAGCGGCCTGGATCTGTTCCCGCTGGTCGTTGGCGCGGGCCGTCATCAGATTGACGCCCTCGAGTGCATCGGTGATGCTGTCGCGCTGACGGTTGAGTCCGGAGATGAGCTCGTCCGCCGAGCGCAGGGTCTCGGTGAGCCCCTCCTCGCGACCGTCGGTCACCGCGCGCAGCTCCGCGACGATCGGCTGGATCTGGTCCACGCCGCCGCCGTTGAGGAGCAGCGAGAGTGCACCGAGCACCTGCTCGATGTCCGTGGCCGTCCGACTGTTCGAGGTCGAGATCACATCACCGTCGGACAACCTGCCGGCGGGCGGTTCGTCCTCGGGTGGGGTCAGTTGGACGAACTTCTCCCCCAGGAGGTTGGTCTGCTGGATCGACGCCTCCACGTTGGAGGGCAGGTCGAGGTCGTCGCGCAGGATGATCTCCACCCGCGCCGTCCACCCGTCCTCCGCGAGCGAGACGCCCGAGACGCGTCCGGCGTCGAGTCCGTTGACCTTGACGCTGGACTGGAGGACCAGGTCGAGCACGTCGTCGAACTGGACGGCCACCGTGATGGGGTCGTCCCCCACGTCGGCACCGCCCGGCAGCGTGTAGTCCTCGAGGTCCATGGAGCAGCCGGACACCAGCGCGGTGACCACGGCGGCGACGCCGAGGGCACGGATTCTGCGGTTGACGACGGGAACTGTGTGTCGGCTCATCCCCGACCCCCTTCCGAGGCGGGCGTCATCGGCCAGCCGTAGTTGCCCGGAACCGTCCCGGGGACTGGGATCGACTGCTTCATCTCGCCTGCCAGGATGCCGAGCGGCAGGTCGGGGTTGGAGGCCCGGAGTTCGCGGTTGCGCTCCGGCGCGAGCGCCTCACAGGCCTGGATGTCAGCGCGACGCAGGTTGTCCAGTTCCCTCAGCATCTCGTCCCCCGGGTTGAGACGGCTCAGCGTCATGAGTGAGCACAGGACGCCGGCCGGGTCCTGCTTCTCCGGCAGGTTCGCGCGCAGCGACAGGGAACCCGACTCGGAGTCGTAGGCGCCGATGAGGTTGGACAGGGCCAGCGGAGCCGTCTTGAGGATCTCCTCGAGATCGTCGCGCTGGTCGACGGTGATCTGACTGAGGGTCACCAGCCGGTCCGCGTTGCTCCGGATCACGTCCTGGTTGTCGCGAACCAGCCGGGCCACGTCGGCGAGCGCGTAGCTGAGTTCACCCAGGGCCCCCTGGAGGTCCTCCCGCTGACCCGACACGGTCCGGTTGAACGTCGCCATCTGGGTGTTGAACTCGCGCACCTGCGCGTCGTTCTGCGCAAGCATGGTGACGAACGACTGCAGATTGACCACGGTCTCGCTGATGTCCTGGCTCGAGTCCGCCAGCGTCGTGGCGGCCTTGGACAGTTCGTCGATCGACCGTCCGAGTGCCGCGCCGTTGCCACCGAGGGTGTCGGCGGACGTGGTCACGAACCGGTCGAGGGCGCCGTCCTTGTTGGCGCCGTCGGGCCCGAGGGCGTCCGTGAGGTCCTTGACCGACGCGTACAGCTTGTCCACCTCGACAGGCGTCGCGGTCCGCTCGAGCGGGATGTGCGCCCCGGACTCCATGACGGGCCCTCCCGAGTACGCGGGGAGGAGCTGGATGGTGCGGTCCGGGATGACCGACGGGGTCACCTGGACGGCCTTGGCGTCGGCGGGGACCTCGATACCCCTGTTGACGTGCAGCTTGACCTCGACGGTGTCGCCCATCGGGGTGACCTCGTCGACGGAGCCGACGGTCACCCCGAGGATCCGGACGTCGGTGCCCTGCGAGACGCCGACGGCCGAGGGGAAGGTCGCGGTGATGGTGGTCCGACCCATCCGCGTGACGGCGAGGTAGGTGACCGCCACGATCGCGACGACGACGACGAGGAGCAGCGCGACCAGCCAGTACGGCAGCTTCTTGTGCATCAGTTGATCCCACTCTGTCGGGCCGGTGCGCGGGCGCCGGGATAGAAGGGCGGTTCGGGGATGCCCGGCGGGACGAGGTTGGTGACCACCGAGTCGAACCAGCGACCGGTGCCCAGCAAGTTGGCGTAGAGCCGGTAGAAGGGCGCCAGGTTGTGGATCGACTTCTTCAGCTCCTCCTCGTGGTCGGTGAGGACCGCCAGCGCGGAGTCCAGGCTGTCGAGGGTCGGCCCGAACTCGGCCTCGTTCTCCGCGACGAACCTCCGGAGCTCGATCGACAGACCACGGGTGGAGGCCAACACGAGCTTGAGCGCCTCCGAGCGGCCGTTGAGCTCGCCCAGGAGCTGACCGGTGCCGACGATGAGCCTCCGGAAGTCCTCGTTGCGCTCCGCGAGGATCGCCGAACTGGTCCTGGTGGCCTCGAGCAGCTCACGGAGTTCGGCGTCGCGGCTGGACAGCGTCTGGGACAACCGGGCCACGCCGTCGACCGCTCCGCGGAACTCTTCGGGTGAGGCCTGCATCGCGTCGGTGAGCGTGTCCAGGCTCTCTGCGAGTTTCGCGTCGTCGATCTGGTCCAGTGTCTCGGCGGCCGAGGAGAACGCGGTGACCACGTCGTAGGGCGCCACCGTGCGGTCGAGCGGGATCGGTTCGGATCGGTCCAACTCGCCGTTCCCCGCCGGGATGAGTGCGAGGTACTTCTGGCCCAGGACGGTCTTGACCTGGATGCTCGCCCGCGTGTCGTCCCCGAGCCATGCGTCCTTGGCCCGGAAGCCCACGACGACCTTGTCCCCGTCGAGTTCGACGTCCGTCACCACACCGACCTTGACGCCGGCCACACGGACCTCGTTGCCGTCGGTCAGCCCGGCCGCTTCGGAGAAGTGCGCCGAGTACTTGGGCCCGGCACCCACGAAGGGCAACGAGTCCAGGCTGAACGCCGTCATGGTGAGAACCAGGATCACCACCACACCGACCGCGCCGATCGTGGCGTTCCCGAACCTGGGCTCACTCGGCTTCCGCTTACTCATGAGATCCCCCCGTTACACCGGGGCGCCACATTGGTGTACACCGGGTGATTGACTGTCGGGCCGCCGCTCGGCAGCAGGTTGGGCACGTTCGTGCCCGGACCGCTCACCACGTCGAGTCCACAGAGATAGAACTGGAACCACGACCCGAACGACCCCATCCGGATGAGATTGTCGGTCTTGACCGGCATGTTCTGCAGAACCGTGCTGAGGGTGTCCCGGTTGGCGGTGATGTCGTCCGTGACCAGCTTGAGGTGATCGAGCGACTCGGTGACGCTCGGCCGGGTCGCGGTGACCACGTTCTCCGCGGAGGACGTCAGATCGGCTATCGAGTCGAGCGAGCTACCGATCGCGTCGCGCTCCTCGGCGAGTCCCTCCACCAGCTGCCTGGTGGTCACCACGAGCTGCTGGAACTGGACGTCCCGCTCGTTGATCGTCTGCAGGACCCGGGTGAGGTTGTCGATGACCTCCCCGATCACCTGATCACGGTCGGCGAGGTGGTTGGTGAGCTGCCCGGTCTGCTGGACCAGGTTCGCGACGGTCCCGCCCTCGCCTTGCAGTACACGGACGAGCGAGTCCGCGAGTGCGTTGACGTCCTCCGGCTGCAATGTGGTGAACAGCGGCCTGAAACCGTTGAACAGCGCCGTGAGGTCCACGGCGGGCGAGGTGTTCTCGATTCCGATGGTCGTCCCCTCCGGCATCATCGGCGCCACTGGCCCGGGTTCACGGCTGATGTTCATGTAGCGCTGACCGATCATGTTGCGTAGCCGCAGCGAGAGGTGGACGTTGGCCGGCAGCGTGCGGTCACCGGACATGGTGAAGTCCACCCTTGCCTGGTCCCGGTCGTGGATCTCGAAGCCGGTCACGTGACCCACCACGACGCCGGCGATCCGGACGTCGTCGCCCTCCTCGAGCATCGTCACGTCGGAGAAGATCGCCGAGTACTCGGTCCCGGCCTCGCGGGTGCCACCGCGGATGGTGGTGGCGAGGACCGTGCTCAGCAGGATGGTGACCACCACGAAGATCGCCAGCTTGACGAACGATCCCAGGACGCCCCCTCGGAAGAGAGCCTTGATCTTGGTGCTCATCGGAAACTCACCTCCGCCCCGCGGAGAGCAGGAGCACCGATCCCGCCGATCCACGCGGGGATCTCACCCGCGTCGCGGTCGGTGGCGACTCCGTAAACGGTGCGGACGGTGTCGGTCTCCAGCGGTGATCCCGCGTAGGCCATCGCCATGACGTCCCTGTCCTGCCCCGCGGTGACGGTCGAGGGGAACGGCAGGTTGGGCTGCTCGGGGACGGCCCGACCCGGGGCGGCGGGTACGGACCCGCGGGTCCGTAGCCCGGGGACCGGACCGTCCTGGTCGAGCGGGTTGGGGAGGGTCGGGATGAATGCCGGCCCGGGATTGCGGGTGGGCGGCTGGTAGGCGCCGTCGGCGATGGCCCCGCCAGGCGCCGAGCCGAAGTTCTGCGGCTGCACTGCCGGCTCGTAGCACCGCGGTCCACGGGTGTCGAAGAACCGCGGCTCGTCCTGGTTGGGGACGTACCGGCCCTTGGGGTTGGCGATCTCGATGGTCACGCGGATGCCCGGGTTCGGGGAATCGACGCCGAGGATCGCGTCGGAGCGATCCAGCGCGATCATGAACTGCTCGACCGTGCACGGCAGCGCCGGGGAGTACTCGGCGAGATACTCCAGCGAGGTCCGGGAGTCGGCGGCGAGGGCGATGAGGTCCGAGCGGTTGGCGGCGAGGAAGCCGGTGAGGACCTCCGCCGAGGTGCTGATCCGTTGGAGCCCGTCCGCGATGTCGGTGCGCCGCTGGATCACGGTATCACCGGTCGTGCGCAGGGCGTCGAGTGCATGGATGAGATCGGGCAACGCCTCCGAATAGGTCTGCGAGAAGGTCGCGAGATCCTCGAGCCCCGCCTCCAGTGCTGGCATCTCCTGGGTGATGCCGTCGAACACCTGGCCGATCTCCACCAGGCTCGCCCCGATCTCGTCGCCCCGGCCCGACAGGGCCTGGTTGAGTGCCCCGAGTGTGCCGGCGAGCTTCTCCGGCGGGACGGCCTCCAGAACCGGGAGCAGACCGTCGAGGACCCGGCCCAGCTCGACCGCGTTACCGCGGGTGTCCTGTTCGATAGTGGCGCCGGGTTCGATGGTCCCCACGGGCTGCTCTGGGAAACCCAGGTCGACGTACCTCTCGCCGAAGAGAGTCTTGGGAAGCATCCTGCCGTTGACGTTGGCCGGGAGCTGGTCGATGAACGCCGGATCGAACTCCATGTTCACGCGGACCTTGTCCCCCTCGGGCTCGACCCCGGAGACGCGTCCGACCAGGACGCCGCGCGCCTTGACGTCGGCGTCGTTGGGCAGGGAGAACGCCATGTCGTCCGCGATCATCGTGACACTGTCCGAGGTCGTGAACGCACGGTTGTAGATGGCGATGGTGGTGCCGACGAACGCCAGGACAATGACGAGGAACAGCGCGGCCAGCAAGCGCTTGGATACGGTCGAAAGCTCGTTCATCCCGCCACCCGCACTGTCGTGGTTGTGCCCCAGAGGGCGAGTCCGACAAAGAAGTTGAGAATCGCGACCACAACGATCGTCGTCCGGACCGCGCGGCCCACCGCCACGCCGACGCCAGCCGGACCACCGGAGGCGGTGAACCCGTAGAAGCAGTGGATCATCACCAGGACGAACGCGAAGATGATCACCTTGATGAACGAATAGATCACGTCTTCCGGTGGCAGGAAGAGATGGAAGTAGTGGTCGAACGAGC
This sequence comes from Dietzia sp. CQ4, assembly GCF_014145125.1. Lineage (NCBI taxonomy): Bacteria > Bacillati > Actinomycetota > Actinomycetes > Mycobacteriales > Dietziaceae > Dietzia > Dietzia sp. CQ4. The sequence goes on from NZ_JAALDZ010000098.1 coordinate 8,537, forward strand.
CCGTGGACTGGCCCTGAAGCATCGTATTGACGCCCCGTGTCGCCAGATAGGAGGACAGCAAGCCCACCACGTACAGCGGGATGACGGCGATGAACCCGGCGATGATCCGCGTGGTCACGAGATACGGCACGCTGGGAATGGCCATCACCTCGAGCGCATCGATCTCCTCGGAGATCCGCATCGCGCCGAGTTGGGCGGTGAAACCGCACCCGACGGTCGCCGACAGCGCCAGCGCGGCCACCAGCGGCGCGACCTCACGGGTGTTGACGTACGCCGAGAGGAAGCCGGTCAGGACCGAACTGCCGATCTGGTCCAGCGCGGCGTAGCCCTGGAGTCCCACGACGACACCGGTGAACCCACTCATCATGACGATCACGCCGATGGTTCCGCCGAGGACCGCGAGCACGCCCACGCCGAAGGTCACCTCGGCGATCAGGCGCAGGACCTCTTTCCGGTAATGCACGAGAGTCTGCGGGATCCAGCGGATCGCCCGCAGGTGGAACGCGAGCTGGTCACCCAGACTGTCGAACGAGCTGACCGGGCCGCGCACCAGGGCCCGGAGCCGGGCCCTGGTGGGCCCGACGTCGGTGAATATCGCCATCATGACCCCTTCGGCGGAACGATCTGCAGGTACATCGCAGTGAGGATGAGGTTGGCGAAGAACAGTAGGAGGAAGGTCAGGACCACTCCGAGGTTCACGGCGTCGCCGACCCCCTTGGGCCCACCCTTGGGATTCATTCCGCAATACGAGGCGACCACGCCGGCGATGAGCCCGAACACCAGGGCCTTGAACGAGGACATGATGAAGTCGGGCAGCTGCGCGAGCGCACCGAAGGACATGAGGTAGGCGCCCGGGGTGCCGCCCTGCAACAGGATGTTGAACACGTAACCGCCGGCGATCCCGACGATGGACACGAGGCCGTTGAGCAGCACGGCGACGAGCATCATGCCGAGTACGCGCGGGACCACGAGCCTCTGGACCGGGTCGATCCCGAGGACCCGCATGGCGTCGAGTTCCTCACGGATGGTCCGGGCACCGAGATCGGCGGCCACGGCTGAACCGGCGGCGCCGGCGATCAGCAGTGAGGTCACCAGGGGCGCGCCTTGCTGGACGACGGCGAGAACGCCCGTCGCACCTGTGTACGCCTCTGCTCCGAGCTGTTGGACCAGCGATCCGGTCTGCATCGCCACGACCGCCCCGAAGGGGATCGCGACCAGCGCCGACGGCAGGATCGTGACCGAGGCGATGAACCAGGACTGACTGATGAACTCCCGGAACTGGAACGGCCTCCTGAAGATCCCACGAATCACCTCGAGGAAGAGACGGAACACCTTGCCCGCCTCACCGGCTGCACTCCGGACGCCACCACCCACGTCCGCCGGAGACACACCGGACCTCACCTCGGGTTGCTGACTAGCACCCTCCGCCATCTATTTCCCCCGACCTCTCCGGTGTCCTCAGTTCTCGTCGGACCCGTAGTGGTCGTCGATACCTGTCGTCGATGTGGTGTCCGCGGTGCCCCGGGTGGTGGCGCCGGCCGTCGCTGTCGCGGCGTGCTTGCCGTTACCGCCGTGCCCACGGGCCGCCCACTCGGCGCGGATGGCCTCCTGCGCGCCGGCGGGGAGAGTGTCCATCATCTCGGCCACCCGCCTCTCACGGCGGATCTCACCCTTGCGCTCGGGGCCTCCGGGGGTCGGCTGCATCTGCGCCGGGACCCCCGTCACCTCGTCCTCCCCCGGGGAGCCGTCGTTGTGGCCGGCATCGGCCTGCGCCTGCTCCTCGCGCATCTGCGCGTCGTCCTTCTCCTCGGACATGCCGATCGGCCCCAGTTTGGATCCGCGGAGGAACTGGCGGACCGAGGGCTCCTCGCTCGTCAGCAGGACCTCGCGCGGGCCGAACATGACGAGCTTCTTCCGGTAGAGCATGCCCAGGTTGTCCGGCACGGTCCGGGCCAGGTTGATGTTGTGCGTCACGATGAGGATCGTGGCGTCGATCTGCGCGTTGATGTCGATCAACAACTGCGCGAGGTAGGTGGTGCGGACCGGGTCCAGACCCGAGTCGGGCTCGTCGACCAGGATGATCTCGGGGTCCAACACGAGCGCACGGGCCAGGCCGGCGCGCTTGCGCATTCCGCCGGAGATCTCGCCCGGGAGCTTCCCCTCCGCGCCGGTGAGACCGGTGAGCTCGAGCTTCTCCATGACGACGTCCCGGATCTCGCTCTCCGACTTCCGGGTGTGCTCGCGTAGCGGGAAGGCGACGTTGTCATAGAGGTCCATGGAACCGAAGAGCGCGCCGTCCTGGAACAGGACACCGAACAGCTTCCGGATCTCGTAGAGCTCCTTGGCGGTGCACTGGAGGATGTCCGTGCCGTCGATGATGATCTGGCCGCGCTCGGGCCGCAGGAGCCCGATGAGCGACTTCAGGAACACCGACTTACCGGTACCGGACGGACCCAGGAGCGCGCTCACCTCCCCCTCGGGAAGGGTGAACGAGACGTCCTCCCAGATCTTCTGCGATCCAAAGGACTTCGTCAGTCCCTCGACAGATATCTCGATACCCACGTCACCACTCCTCACTGCAGCCATCATCTGTGGCCACGGTCACTGTAAACTACCGTTCGCAGCGCGTGCTTCGTTACATACCGATAAGTAATGTATCGCAACAAACCTCGTCGGACCGACCTGCAGAAATGCCTGTGGGGCGGTCCGGCGACATCGCCGGACCGCCCCACAGGAGACGTGGTGCGTCAGATCACTTGAGCGAGACCTTGGCGCCGGCCTCTTCGAGCTTGGTCTTGGCAGCCTCGGCGGACTCCTTGTCGGCCTTCTCGATGATCGCCTTGGGAGCGGACTCGACGAGGTCCTTGGCCTCCTTGAGGCCCAGGCCCGAGACGATCTCGCGGACGACCTTGATCACGCCGATCTTCTTCTCGCCGGCCGACTCGAGGACGACGTCGAACTCGTCCTGCTCGGCGGCGGCCTCGGCGGCGGCCGGGGCGGCGGCCGCGGCGGC
>NZ_JAALDZ010000099.1:0-8268 GCF_014145125.1 Dietzia sp. CQ4
CACGGGGCAGGGCGAGGACAGCGGGTCCCTGCTGCTGTCCCTCGCCCGGTTCCGGGGCCAGTCGGCCGTCGTGCTGGCCCAGGACCGTGACGCGGAGAACGAGACGAGCCCGCTCGGCCCGTCCGCGCTGCGGTCCGCGCGGCGGGGGATGCGGATCGCCGCCGAGGTCGGGGTCCCACTGGTCCTGCTCATCGACACCCGCGGCGCCGCGTTGTCCCGTGAAGCCGAGGAGGGTGGCCTCGCGGGCGAGATCGCCCGCAGCCTCGCCGATCTGGTGACGCTGCCCACCCCGACCGTCTCGGTGATCCTCGGCCAGGGCACGGGCGGTGCCGCGTTGGCGATGCTCCCGGCCGACCGGGTGTTGTGCGCCCGACACGGGTGGCTCGCCCCGCTCCCACCCGAGGGGGCGAGCGCGATCCTGTACCACGAGACCTCCCGGGCGCCCGAGGTGGCGCGGTCGCAGGGCATCACCTCGGCCGACCTCCTCCGCGCGGGGATCGTGGACGTGGTGGTACCCGAGCGACCCGACGCGGCGGACGAGCCGGACGCCTTCTGCGACCGGCTGGCCGACGCCGTCGCCGCGGCTCTGGTCGAGGTCCGGAGGCGTCCCCCCGAGCGGAGGTACGCGGAGCGGATGTCCCGCTATCGGGACCTCGGCCTGGGACTAGAGTGAAGCGCGTCACAGGCCGTCGGCGCTGATCGGGGGCTTCACTCCCGCACGAGAGGGGCTCACCCGATGTCGGACTCCACGACCTCGTCGACCTACGCCGAGGCCCACCGGCTCTCGATCACCGATCCCGACGCCTTCTGGCTGGAGGCCGCCGGGGGGATCGACTGGACCACTCCCCCCACCACGGCTGTCGACGGCTCGCGGCCCCCGTTCTACCGGTGGTTCCCCGACGGTGAGCTCAACACGTCCCACAACTGCATCGACCGTCACGTCGAGGCGGGACGCGGGGATCAGGCCGCGTTCATCTACGACTCGGCGGTGACCGGGGTCAAGGAGACCATCACCTACTCCCAACTGCTCGACCAGGTCGAGGCCTTCGCGGGCGCGCTCGCGGCCGAGGGCGTGGGGCGCGGGGACCGGGTCGTCATCTACATGCCGATGGTCCCGCGTGCCGCGGTCGCGATGCTCGCGTGCGCCCGCCTGGGTGCCGTCCACTCCGTGGTGTTCGGGGGCTTCGCGGCGCCGGAGCTGGCCATCCGGATCGACGACGCCCGGCCGAAGGTCGTGGTGACCTCGCCCGGCGGCATCGAGCCCACCCGCAAGGTCCCCTACTTCCCCATGGTCGCCAAGGCCCTGGAACTCACCCGTCACTCCCCGGGCGCCGTCATCGTGGCCGGTCGACCGGACCAGTTCCCGGACGAGACCTTCCCCGAGACACCGGGAACCACCTGGACCGACTGGGACCGGGCCATCGAGGCCTCGGAACCCGCCGCACCGGTCCCCGTCAGGGCGACGGACCCGCTCTACATCCTGTACACCTCCGGGACCACGGGGCTGCCCAAGGGCGTGGTCCGTGACAACGGCGGCCACGCTGTCGCGCTGGCGTGGTCGATGTGGAACGTCTACGGGGTCCGGCCCGGCGAGGTCTGGTGGACGGCCTCGGATGTCGGCTGGGTGGTCGGGCACTCCTACATCGTCTACGGGCCCCTGCTCGTCGGCGCGACGTCCATCATCTACGAGGGCAAGCCCGTCGGCACGCCGGACGCCGGCGCGTTCTGGCGGGTGCTCGCCGAGCACCGGGCCACCGCGCTGTTCACCGCGCCCACGGCCGTCCGCGCCATCCGCAAGGAGGACCCGGAGGGCCGCGAGATCGCCGGGTACGACCTGTCCGCCATGCGCACCCTGTTCTGTGCGGGCGAGCGGCTGGACCCGGACACCTACCGGTGGGCCACGGAGAAGCTGGACAAGCCCGTGGTGGACAACTGGTGGCAGACCGAGACGGGCTGGCCCATCGCCTCGAATCTGCGCGGGCTCGAGCCGATGCCGATCAAGGCCGGGTCCCCGACGGTGCCCGTGCCCGGGTACGACCTGCACGTCCTGGACTCCCGGGGCAACCCCCTCCCCGCCGGGGAGGAGGGCAACCTGGCGATCCGGTTGCCGATGGCGCCGGGCACCCTGTCGGGCCTGTGGGACGACGACGAGAGGTTCATCTCCTCGTACATGTCGGTCTTCGACGGGTACTACTCGACCGGGGACGGCGGGTACGTCGACTCCGACGGGTACGTCTACGTGATGGGCCGGACCGACGACGTGATCAACGTCGCCGGACACCGCCTGTCGACGGGCTCCATGGAGGCGGTGATCGCCACCCATCCCGCCGTCGCCGAGGCGGCCGTCATCGGGGTGAAGGACGAGCTCAAGGGTCAGCGGCCGGTCGGGTACGTGGTCCTCAAGTCCGGTCAGGTCCGCGACCCCGAGGAGCTGCGCGCCGAGTTGGTGGCGATGGTCCGCGAGGAGATCGGCGCGGTGGCCACCTTCCGCGACTGCACGGTCGTGCAGGGCCTGCCCAAGACCCGCTCGGGCAAGATCCTGCGCAAGACGATGCGGCAGATCGCGGACGGGCAGGAGAACGTCACCGTCCCGTCGACGATCGAGGACCCGGCCGTGCTCGACGCCCTCGCACCGTACCTCCGGCAGGAGGGGTAGTCGCCCGGACCGCCATCCGCGAGGGCGCGCCGGACGCCACCCGCGGTCGGGCGCGCGCGGGGCCCCGCACACGAGGACGCCCCGACTCCCGTGTGGGAGGTCGGGGCGTTCTCGAGTCGTCCGACGGGCCGGATCAGGCCTCGAGCAGGTCGATCACGAAGACCAGGGTCTTCCCTCCGAGGGGGTGCAGGGCCGCGGAGGTGCCGTACGCCTTGTCCGGCGGGATGACCAGCTGGCGGCGACCGCCGACCTTCATGCCCGGGATCCCCTCCTGCCAACCCTGGATGAGGCCGTTGAGGGGGAACGTGATGGACTCGCCGCGGTCCCACGAGGAGTCGAACTGCTCGCCGGTCTCGTAGTCGACACCGACGTAGTGGACGGTGACGTTGCCGCCGGCCACCGCCTCGGCGCCGTCCCCCACCGTGAGGTCCTCGCTGACGAGGTCAGTGGGCGCGGGGCCCGTCGGCCTGTCGATCTCGGGCTTGTCCATGGTGTCTCCTCCTGGAGTCCGGTTCCCGGGCTCAGCGCTGGCTGATCGGGGTGAAACCCCGCTCGGCCGGGCCCGTGTAGACCTGGCGCGGGCGGTTGATCTTGGTGGACGGATCCTCGCGCATCTCGCGCCAGTGGGCGATCCATCCGGGCATCCGGCCGAGGGCGAACAGGACGGTGAACATCTCGGTGGGGAAACCCATCGCGCGGTAGATGAGGCCGGTGTAGAAGTCCACGTTCGGGTAGAGCTTGCGCTCGACGAAGTAGTCGTCGGCCAGTGCCGTCTCCTCGAGCTTGAGCGCGATCTCGAGGAGGGGGTCGTTGCTCTGGGACAGCAGCGCGTGGGCGTGCTTCTTGGCGATCTGGGCGCGCGGGTCGTAGCTCTTGTAGACGCGGTGACCGAAGCCCATGAGCTTGACGCCGTCGACCTTGTTCTTGACACGGTCCATGTAGTCGGTCGCGTCCCCGCCCTCCGACTCGATCCGCTCGAGCATCTCGAGCACGGCCTGGTTGGCGCCACCGTGCAGCGGTCCGTACAGGGCGTTGATGCCGCCGGTGATCGAGGCGTACAGCGGCGCCTCCGAGGATCCGACCATGCGGACGGTCGAGGTGGAGCAGTTCTGCTCGTGGTCCGCGTGGAGCACCAGCAGCATGTCCAGGGCGTCGGCGACCTCGTCGGTGACCTCGTAGTCCGGCCCGAAGGTCATGCGCAGGAAGTTGCGGACGTACCCGAGCGAGGGATCCGGGTCGAGGGCGTCGTGACCGGAGCGGATGCGCTCGATGGCGGCGGCGAGCGTCGGGCCACGGCCCAGCAGCCGGGCGGTGGCCAGGTCGACGGCCTTGGGGTCGTCGATGTCCAGGTCGTCCCCGTGCGTGCCGAACAGGCTCACGCCGGCGGAGAAGACGGGCATCGGGTGGGTGTCGCGCGGGAACGCCTGCAGCAACGGCATCATCTGGCCGGGCAGCGCGGTCTCCCCGAGCACCTTCTCGGTGAACTCGGCGAGCTGGGCCTCGGTGGGATCCTCACCGTAGATGAGCAGGTAGGAGACCTCGAGGAACGAGGCGTTGTCGGCGAGCTGGTCGATCGGGTACCCGCGGTGGCGGAGGATGCCCTCGTTGCCGTCGATGTAGGTGATCGACGAGGTACACGCGGAGGTGTTGACGAACCCGACGTCCAGGGTGGTCATCCCCGTCTTGGCCAGCAGCGAACCCAGCTGCACCGCGTCGCTTCCGCAGGTCGCCTCCACCACATCGAGTTCGAGCTCACCGCCGGGGTAGGACAGTGTTGCATTGCGGTCCGAACCGTTCGAGCCTGCGGTCACGCGATTCCCTCTCCGACGACTGGTCCCGGCGGCCATGTCCCGCCACGAATGTGCTGTGCCACACCCTACCGTGACGGTCGCCGTCACTTCGAAGCGTGCACCGGTCCGCTCCCCCCGGGCCCCGTCCACCGGGCGCCGTCGGGGCTTCGGCGGGCGTCAGGGCTGCAGTCGCCGGACCGTCCACCCCCCGTCACCCCGGAGACACTCGACCCGGTCGTGGAACCGGTCCCGGCCCCCCTGCCAGAACTCGACGCGGTCCGGGCGGAGGCGGTACCCACCCCACCTGTCGGGCATCGGGATCTCCTCGACGTCCGCCAGGCGCTTCTCCGCGATCGCGTAGAGCGAGGTCAACTCCTCGACGGACTCCACCGGCTGCGACTGCTCGGACGCCCAGGCCGCCACCTGGGACCCCCTGGGGCGCGTACGCCAGTAGGCGAGGCAGTCCGCCCGGTCCAGCGGTCGGCACTCGCCCTCCACGTGGACCTGCCGTTCCACCACCAACCACGGGAACGTGGCCGACGCGTAGCCGGACTGCGCCAACTGCGCGCCCTTGCGCGAACTCGTCGTCGTGAAGAAGGTCAGACCCCGCTCGTCCGCCCCCTTGCACAGCACCGTCCGGGTCGACGGCCGGCGGTCGGCACCGACGGTGCCGAGCACCATGGCGTTGGGCTCGCGCACCCCCCGGCGCCCGGCCTCGTCCAGCCACGAGGCGAAGAGCGCGACCCAGTCGTCGTGCAGATCGCCCACGTCCAGGCTCGCGTTCAGGCCGTAGCCGACCCGCATCGTGTCGAAGTCGGCCGGTTCGAGTGCGGGATCCTCCATGACCCAGACGCTACTCCGGGCCCGACGCGCCCCCGACTAGGATGGAGCCGATTCGGAAATCCCACCACAAGGAACGGCACCCCAAGAGCATGAGCGATCAGCTGCCCACCATCCCCGCCGACCTCAAGCCCGCGGACGGGCGGTTCGGCTGCGGCCCGTCCAAGGTCCGCCCCGAGCAGATCGAGGCCGTCTCCGCCGCCGCCACCTCGGTGATGGGCACCAGCCACCGCCAGGCGCCGGTGAAGGACGTCGTCGGCCGGGTCCGCGAGGGACTGTCCTCCCTGTTCTCCCTCCCCGAGGGCTACGAGGTCGTGGTGGGCAACGGTGGCACCACCGCGTTCTGGGACGCCGCGGCGTTCGGCCTGGTCCGCGAGAAGTCCCTCCACCTGACCTACGGCGAGTTCTCCTCCAAGTTCGCCAAGGTCACCGGCGGCGCGCCCTTCCTCGCCGACCCGATCGTCATCTCCGCCGAGCCCGGGTCGGCTCCCGAGCCCACCTCGGACCCGTCCGTGGACCTCATCGGCTGGGCGCACAACGAGACCTCCACCGGTGTGATGGTCCCCGTGACCCGCCCGGCGGGCTCGGAGAACGCACTCGTCGCCATCGACGCCACCTCCGGAGCCGGCGGGTTGCCCGTCGACATCTCCGACGCCGACGTGTACTACTTCGCGCCGCAGAAGTGCTTCGCCTCCGACGGCGGCCTCTGGGTGTCCATCATGAGCCCGGCCGCCCTCGAGCGCGTGGCCGAGATCGCGGCCACCGACCGCTGGTGCCCGGACTTCCTGTCCCTGCCCACCGCGGTGGACAACTCCTCCAAGAACCAGACGTACAACACCCCGGCCGTGGCCACGCTGCTGATGTTCGCCGACCAGATCGAGTGGATGAACACCCAGGGCGGTCTGGACTGGTGCGTCGAGCGGACCCGGGACTCGTCCTCCCGCCTGTACGACTGGGCCGAGGCCAGCGAGTACGCCACGCCGTTCGTCACCGAGCCCGCCCACCGCTCGCAGGTCGTCGGCACCATCGACCTCGACGAGAGCATCGACGCCGCGAAGGTGGCCAAGACCCTGCGCGCCGGCGGCATCCTCGACACCGAGCCGTACCGCAAGCTCGGCCGCAACCAGCTCCGCATCGGGATGTTCCCGGCGATCGACCCCGAGGACGTCTCGCGGTTGACCCGGTGCATCGACCACGTGGTGGGGCAGCTCGGCTGACCCTCGGGCCGCGCACCCTTCCGGGCGCCCGCCCACGGTTTTTCCGCAGCCCACCCGGCCCGTCACCGCGCCGGGTGGGCTGCGCTGACCTACCATGGGGGGAACGCCCAGGACCCGGGCACGCGCCGTTCGAGCCGCCCACGGGCCCACGAGGAGTCGAGGAGGCGGTATGCGGAAGCTGAGGATCATCGGGGTGGACGCCGACTCGTCCGTGGTCGAATGTGAGCTCCCGGACTCGGGCGAGACGCTGGCCCTCCCCCTCGACGACAGGTTCCGCGCCGCCGCGCGGGGGGAGTCCCTGCCCACGGAGGAGTCCCGGCGGGTGCCCGTGACGGGCACGTTGCGCCCACGCGAGATCCAGGATCGTATCCGCCACGGCGCCTCCCCCGAGGACGTCGCCGCCGACGCCGGCGTCCCGATGTCCCGGATCGAGGGTTTCGCCGTCCCCGTGCTGCTCGAGCGCGCGAACGCCGCCGATCTCGCCCGGGCGTCCCACCCGGTCCTTCCGGACGGGCCCGCACTCGACACGCTCGCCGACCGGGTCGAGTCCGCACTCGATCATCGTGGGGTGGACCCGGACGTCGTCGCGTGGGACGCCTGGCGCGACCGCTCGGGCGGGTGGATCGTGCGGACCTCCTGGCCCGCCGGCCTGTCGGACGACGCCTCGGCGACCTGGTCGTTCGTCCCCGATTCCCACGGCGGGTCGGCCCGGGCGCTCGACGACGAGGCCCAGCGCATCCTCGACCCGTCCCGCGCCACGGCCCTGCGCACCGTCTCGTCCCCTCCACCGCTCCCCCCCGGCCCTCCTCCGATCCGCTCCGTGCCGGCCCCGGCCCGACCCGAGCGGAGGGAACCCGACCCCACCACGGTGGAGCAGTCTCACGCCCCGGCCGAGACCGCCCCGGCGTCCGCCCCGCCCGCCGCGGTGGGTTCCGTCGACGACCACTTCCTCCAGCACCCGCCGGCCGAACCCGAACGCCGCACCACCCGTCGGCATCCCACCATGCCCTCCTGGGAGGACGTCCTGCTCGGTGTCCGCGGTAAGGACGACTGAGTCCTGCCATGGGCCACCACGTCGCGACCTTCTGGTACCTGGGCACCGATGACCCGTCCGCCCCCATCAGGTCCGGCCACCCCTCGGACCCCGGTTTCGCCCGGCGTCTGCTCTCCCGCCTCTACCCGACCGTCACCGTCGCCTCGCTGGGCATGTTCCCCCTCAACCGCTCGGCATCGACCGGTCCCGGGGAGGTCTATGTCGGGTCGTACCCCGGGTTGACCGTTCTCCAGACCCAGCTCGAGCAGCCCGTCCTGCCGTCCGCGACCGACGAGACGTGGCTACGCCTCGTCGAGGCGCCCACGGTCCTGCTGTTCTCGCACGACCCCGACGACGGGGTCAGCGGGTTCGCCCGCTGGGAATCGGGCCGACTCGTGCGCTCGTTCGCCGGGGCCGACGACCGGATCGTCGAGGACGAGGGCATGCCTCTGCCGTTCGAACGGCCCTACTGGGCGGGTGAGTTCCCCCTGGACTCCGGGGCGGACACCCCGCTCGCCCTGCCCTTCGCGCCGTCATCGCTGCTCCACGCCGCCCACCGCGACTGGCTGGGGTTCGATCTCTCCCCGGGCGGCCTCGACGTCCCCGTGCACGGGTTCGCCACCGACGGCCGACGGGAGGTCCGCCAGCGCACCGCGCCCACGGGGGCCGCGGTCCACGTCGTGGGCTCCCCCGGTCGCGCCGAACTCCACGCCGCCAACACGCGCGACGCCG
>NZ_JAALDZ010000009.1:0-3071 GCF_014145125.1 Dietzia sp. CQ4
ACCGGTCTCCGTGCCGCGAGGGCGGCCGGGATGCACGCGCCCGACGCGCCCGATACCCACGCCGGCGCGCCCGGGCCCCAGCCCTCCGCTCCCACCGACGAGGAGGCCTGACATGCCGCTCGCGCCGTACCTCAGCCGCTACTGGGACGCCCCGGAGAGCTGGACCCTGGAGACCTATCTGGCCCACGACGGCTACGTGGGTCTGCGACGCGCCCTGGCCACCGGCCCGGACGAGGTCATCTCCACCGTCCTCGACGCGGGTCTGCGCGGCCGGGGCGGGGCGGGGTTCCCCACCGGCCGCAAGTGGGGCTTCATCCCGCAGGCCCCCGGCCCCGACGCCCCCGAGGACCCCGAGGCCCCCGACCCCGCCGCCAAGCCCCACTACCTGGTGGTCAACGCCGACGAGTCCGAGCCCGGGACCTGCAAGGACATGCCCCTCATGCTGGCCACGCCCCACGTGCTGATCGAGGGCATGGTGATCGCGGCGTACGCCATCCGGGCGTCCCACGCGTTCATCTACCTGCGCGGCGAGGTGGTACCGGTGCTCAGACGGCTGCAGACCGCGGTCGCCGAGGCGTACGAGGCCGGGTTCCTGGGGCGCGACATCCTGGGCAGCGGATTCGACCTGGACATCGTGGTCCACGCGGGCGCCGGGGCCTACATCTGCGGTGAGGAGACCGCGCTCCTCGATTCCCTCGAGGGCCGTCGGGGGCAGCCCCGGCTCCGTCCCCCGTTCCCGGCCGTGGCCGGCCTCTACGCCTGTCCCACCGTGGTCAACAACGTCGAGTCCGTCGCGAGCGTCCCGTCGATCCTCCACCACGGGCCCGAGTGGTTCCGCTCGATGGGCTCGGAGAAGTCCCCCGGCTTCACGCTGTACTCGCTGTCCGGGCATGTGGCCCGGCCCGGCCAGTACGAGGCACCCCTCGGCATCACCCTGCGGGAACTGTTGGACCACGCCGGCGGCATCCGGCAGGGGCACACGCTCAAGTTCTGGACCCCCGGCGGTTCCTCCACCCCGATCCTCACCGACGCCCAGCTGGACATGCCCCTGGACTACGAGGGATGCGCGGCCGAGGGCTCCATGCTCGGCACCAAGGCGCTGCAGATCTTCGACGACACGACCTGCGTGGTGAGGGCCGTGCTGCGCTGGTCGGAGTTCTACGCCCACGAGTCCTGCGGCAAGTGCACACCCTGCCGTGAGGGCACGTTCTGGCTGGTGCAGATCATGCGCAGGCTCGAGGACGGCACCGCGACGGAGAGCGACCTGGACCGGCTGCTCGACATCTCGGACAACATCGTCGGCAAGTCGTTCTGCGCGCTCGGGGACGCCGCCGGCGCTCCCATCATGTCGTCCATCGCGCTCTTCCGGGACGAGTACCTGGCCCACATCCCCGACGGTTGTCCCTTCGATCACAGCCGCTCGACCGTCTTCGCCCGGACCGAGGAGGTGGCCCGATGACCCCCGACGACCGCGTGCCCAACAAGATCACCCCGCGCGCCGACGACACCGTCGCCGACCTGAAGCCCGACGGGGACGAGGACCTGGTCACCCTCACCGTGGACGGTCGCCGGGTCTCCGTGCCCGCCGGCACGCTGGTGATCCGCGCCGCCGAACGCCTCGGCGTTCAGATCCCGCGGTTCTGCGACCATCCGCTGCTCGAGCCGGCCGGCGCGTGCCGCCAGTGCATCGTCGAGGTCGAGGGCGCCCCCAAACCCGTGACCTCCTGCACCACCCCGGTCACCGAGGACATGGTGGTGCGCACCCAGTTCACCTCCGAGATCGCGGACAAGGCCCAACGCGGGGTCATGGAGCTCCTGCTGATCAACCACCCGCTGGACTGCCCCGTCTGCGACAAGGGCGGTGAGTGTCCGCTCCAGAACCAGGCACTCTCCAGCGGCCACGGGCACTCCCGGTTCACCGAGGTCAAGCGCACGTTCCCCAAGCCCATCGCGATCTCGGCGCAGGTCCTGCTCGACCGCGAGCGGTGCGTGATGTGCGCCCGGTGCACCCGGTTCTCGGACCAGATCGCGGGCGACCCGTTCATCGACCTGATGGAACGGGGATCCCAACAGCAGGTGGGCGTCTTCGGGGACGAGCCCTTCGAGTCCTACTTCTCCGGCAACACCGTCCAGATCTGCCCCGTCGGGGCGCTCACCGGTGCCGCGTACCGCTTCCGGGCGCGCCCGTTCGACCTGGTCTCGAGCCCCGGCGTCTGCGAGCACTGCGCCAGCGGCTGTGGGCAGCGGACGGACCACCGCCGCGGGAAGGTCCTGCGCAGGCTGGCCGGCGACGACCCGGACGTCAACGAGGAGTGGAACTGCGACAAGGGCCGGTGGGCCTTCGCCTACGCCACGCAACCCGACCGCCTCACCACCCCGATGATCCGCGGCCGGGACGGGGGCCTTGTCCCGGTCCCGTGGAGCACCGCGCTCGCCACGGCCGCCGCGGGGTTGTCCGCCGCACGCGGTCGCACGGGCGTCCTGACCGGCGGTCGACTCACCCGGGAGGACGCGTACGCCTACGCCAAGTTCGCCCGAGCGGTCCTGGGGACCGACGACGTCGACTTCCGTGCGCGCCCTCAGTCCTCCGAGGAGGCGGAGTTCCTCGCCCGGCACGTGGTCGGCCGCGGCCCGGGTGGTGCCGGGGCGGTCACCTACGCCGATCTCGAGACCGCACCGGTGGTCGTGCTCGTGGGCTTCGACCCCGAGGAGGAGTCGCCGATCGTCTTCCTCCGCCTGCGCAGGGCCGCGCGCGACCTCGGGGTGCGGGTCGTCTCGGTGGCCCCGTTCGCCTCGCCGTCCGTGCGCAAGACAGGCGCAACGCTCGTGCCGACGGTGCCGGGTGACGAGCCGGAGGTCCTCGCCGCGTTGGCGCAGGTGGCGGGTCCGAACGGGCCCGACACGTCCGGGCTGTCGGGCCTGTCCGAGCTGACTGACGTGTCCGACCTGTCCGACCTGCCCGCGCTCCTGCGCGCCCCCGGCGCCGTGATCCTGGTGGGCGAGCGACTGGGAGCGGTCCCCGGGGGCCTTCCGGCGGCGGAGGCGCTCGCCGACGCCACCGGGGCGCGCCT